>PNLC01000268.1 GCA_013822885.1 Bradyrhizobium sp. | reverse complement strand
CCTCGTCATAGCCGGCGTTGCGCAGGATTTCGTCGCTATGCTCGCCGAGGCCAGGCGGCTTGCGCGGCTGGACCTTGCGGCTGCCATCCACCCAGATCGGGCTGGAGATCGTCATCATCGTGTCGTTCTCGAACGGCACCAGCACCTCGTTCTCGATCATCTGCTTGTCAGTAGGAATATCGTCGAGAATGCCGACCACGCCGAACACCAGGCCGTTGCCGTCGAGGATCTTGCGCCACTCGGCGAGGTCCTTGGTCACAAAGGTCTCGTCGAAAATCTTGATCAATTCCAGCGATCGCGCGTGCCGATCTTTCTTCGTCTCGAAGCGGGGATCGGTGATGAGGTCCTCGCGCCCGAGGCAGCGCGCCAGCGTCGGCCATTGCCGGTCCTCGTTGAGCAGCGACAGGATCAGCCAGCGTTCGTCCTTGCACTGATAGTGGTTGGTGACGGCGTTCAGCGCGCGTTCGCGCGGGCGGCGCTCGCCGAATTTCGCGCCAACCAGTTTTGCCTGCGCGAGCACCGAAGCGGCCCAGACGCCGTTGGCCATCAGGTTGGAACTGACATGCGAGCCCTTGCCGGTGCGTTCGCGCTTGTAGAGCGCGGTGACGATCGCGCCGTAAAATGCCATCGCGCAGGGATGGTCGCCCATGCCGGCGATCGATCGCGCCGGCGTGGTGTGCTCGTCGGCGCGCACCAGATCCATCAGGCCCGAGCGCGCCCAATAGGCGTTGGAGTCGAAGCCGGGCTTGTTGGCTTCTTCGCCCTTTTCGCCATAGCCGGTGAAGGACGCGTAGATCAGGCGTTCGTTCTGTGGCGCCAGATGCGCGTGCGTGATCCCGAGCCGCTCGCGCACCTGCGGCGGATAATTGGTGATGAAGACGTCGGCCTGTGCGGCCAGCCGGTGCAGCACCGCCTGGCCTTCGGGCTTGGAGAGATCGAGCGCGAGGCTCTTCTTGTTGCGGGCTTCCAGCATCCACGCGAAATTATGCTCGCTGTGGGGATAGCCGGGGAGGTTGGGCAGGTTGCGGTAGGGGTCGCCGGCTCCGGGCGGTTCGATCTTGATGACGTCGGCGCCGAAATCCGACAACACGGTGGCGGCTGCGGGTGCTGCGATGAAGCTCGCGCAATCCAGAACTTTCAGGCCTTCGAAAATACCCTTTTCCATCTTGGCGCCGCTCCGTGCCGTTTGTTGGTTTTTGTTGAGATATCGCCCCGGGGGGGATCCTGTTCAAACGCCATTTGGCCCATGTTGGAGGGGCGATGCAACTACTCCCCGCCGGACATCAGAGCTGCATTCCCGCCTGCCGCGGCGGTATTGACCGTCACCGTCTGTTCGGTTGCAAAGCGCGGCAGATAATGCGGCCCGCCGGCCTTGGGTCCGGTGCCGGACAGCCCGTGACCGCCGAACGGTTGCACGCCGACGACGGCGCCGATCATGTTGCGGTTGACGTAGATGTTGCCCACTTGCAGCACTTCGATCGCGTCCTCCACCGTATCGTCGATCCGGGAGTGGATACCGAGCGTCAGCCCATAGCCCGAGCGTTCGATCGACTGCAGCACCCGGTCGAACCGGTCGGCGGCATAGCGCACCACGTGCAGTACGGGGCCGAACACTTCTTCCGTGAGCTGGCCGGCATCGGACAACTCGAAAATATGCGGTGCGACGAAATTGCCGGCGGGCACGGTACCGGCAAAATGCAGCCGTGCTTCCTTCTTCATGCGCGCGATGTGCGCGTCGAGCCGCTGTTTGGCGTCGGCGTCGATCACCGGGCCGATATGCGTGGCGGGATCGTTGGGATCGCCGACGACGAGTTCGCGCGCCGCTCCTGCGATCATCTCGATCATGCGGTCGGCGACGTCGTTCTGGACGAACAACAGCCGCAGCGCCGAGCAGCGCTGGCCGGCGGTGCGGAACGCCGAGGTCACGACATCGTCGGCGACCTGTTCGGGCAGGGCGGTGGCGTCGACGATCATCGCGTTGATGCCGCCGGTTTCCGCAATGAGCGGTACGATCGGCCCGTCCGTGGCGGCAAGCGCGCGGTTGATCATTCGCGCGACCTCGGTCGAGCCGGTGAACACAACACCGGCGACATGAGGATGCGCCACCAGCGCGGCGCCGATCCGGCCATCACCGGCAACGAGATGCAGCGCCGATGCCGGCACGCCGGCTTCATGCAACAGCCGCACGGCTTCAGCGGCAATCAGCGGCGTTTGTTCGGCCGGCTTTGCAACGACGGCGTTGCCGGCCATCAGGCCTGCCGTGACTTGTCCCAGAAAAATCGCCAGCGGAAAATTCCATGGCGAGATCGCGACGAAGACGCCCCGGCCGCGCAGGCACAGCACGTTGCTCTCGCCGGTCGGCCCCGGCATCGCCTTGCCATCGCCGAACAGTTCGCGCCCCTGCGCGGCATAGTAGCGGCAGAAATCGACGGCCTCGCGAACTTCCGAAACCGCGTCATCCAGCGTCTTGCCGCCTTCGCGCTGCAAGAGCGCAATGAAATGCGCAGATCGGGTTTCCAGCAGATCGGCTGCTCTTTCCAGCGTGGCTGCCCGCTTGTCAGCCGGCGTCTTGCTCCACCTTCGGAACCCGTCGCTTGCCGCCGACACAGCGGCATTCGCAGCCGCCGCCGTCGCATCGGCGACACTTCCCGCTGCTGGCACTTGCTGCGCAGCAACGGCGGAGACGAGATGGCTCAGCGCCGCGCGCTCGCCGAACTCGATGCCGCGAGAGTTTTCGCGCTGCGGCCGGTAGAGGTCGCGCGGCAGCGGGATGTTCGGATGCGCGGCATTCTCTGCGCTCCCGATGATGTCGGTCGGCCGCCGCAGCAATTGCGAAACCGGAACCGCGTCGTCGGCGGCCAGCGCAACAAAGGATGAATTGGCGCCGTTCTCGAGCAGTCGCCGCACCAGGTAGGCCAGGAGATCGCGATGGCTGCCGACCGGCGCGTAGGTGCGATGAGCGATGTCGGGGCGGTCTTCGCCGAGCTTTGCATACAGCGCCTCGCCCATGCCGTGCAGGCGCTGGAACTCGAATCCGCTCGCTTCGCCTTCCGCCAGTTCGAGGATGGTCGCGACCGTCAGCGCGTTGTGGGTGGCGAACTGCGGAAATATTCGCGGTCGCAGCGCCAGCAATTGCTGCGCGCAGGCGACGTAGTTCAGATCCGTCATCGCCTTGCGGGTGAATACCGGATAGCCGTCGAGCCCGCGCTCCTGCGCGCGCTTGATCTCGGTGTCCCAATAGGCGCCCTTTACCAGCCGCACCATCATTTTGCGGTCGAGGCTGCGAGCCAGACCGTCGACGTAGTCGATCACGTCGGCGGCGCGCTTCTGATAGGCCTGGATCGCAAGGCCGAAGCCGTCCCAGCCGGCCAGCGATGGATCGCGGAAGGCTGCCGACATCACATCGAGCGACAGTTCCAGCCGGTCCGCTTCCTCGGCATCGACAGTGAAATTCAATTCATGGGCCTTGGCTTGCCGCGCGAGGTCGATCAGGCGCGGGACCAGTTCGTTCATCACCCGCTCGCGGCTCACCGCCTCGAAGCGCGGATGAAATGCCGACAGCTTGACCGAGATGCCGGGCCGGTCAGGCAGGGTTCGGTCATCGGCGGCGCGGCCAATCGCCTCGATTGCGCTGGCATACGAATTGAAATAGCGCACGGCGTCCTCGGCGGTGCGCGCGCCTTCACCGAGCATGTCGAAGGAATAGCGCTGCTGACTCGACGAATCTGGGCGTGCGCGTGAAAGCGCAGCCTCGATGGTCTCGCCGAGCACGAAATGGTTGCCCATCAGCCGCATCGCCTGCCGCGTCGCCAACCGCACTGCAGGCGCCCCGAGCCGCTTGGTGAGGCGTCCGATGGTTCCCTGCGGGGTCTCGCCGGGCTGGATCACGCGCGCCGACATGCCGAGCGCCCACGCCGAGGCATTGACCAGGAAGGCGCTCGATCGTGTCTCGTGATGGACGAAATCGCCCTGTCCGAGCTTGTCCTCGATGAACTGGTCGGCGGTGCGGGCGTCCGGAACGCGCAACAGCGCTTCCGCCAGCACCATCAGCGCCAGACCTTCCTTGGTCGACAGCGCGAATTCCCGCAGCATGTCTTCGACCCCGCCGAGCGCGTCGTCATTGGTGCGGATGGCTTCGATCAGCCGCGTCGCGGTGCGATCGATGCGTGCCTCCTGCGCCGGATCCAGCCGCGCGGCCTGCAGCAGGCGGGCGGCCATCGCACGATCATCGGGTGCGTAGGGCGCGCTGAACGGCGGAAGCTCGGGTGGGGGGCTCGGCATGGGGTTCTCTCGATCGGGACCAGTTTACCTCCGGTCAAACCGCCGTTCGATAGATAACTGCATCGTATTTCCTTGGAAAATCCTGAGTTTGGAGCGCTGCCGGTCGGCTGGCGCGCTCCGCGGGAACCGACTGGCGCAAAGAAAACACAGCGGACCGAATTCTGCAGCGCGATCCACAGATCGCGGGCTTAATGATTGGCAGTGCGAAAGCGCCGCGCTAATCCTCAATCGCCCGTCGCTTGGAACAGCAGGATCATGAGAGACGCCGGTCGGCCCATGCTGGGAGGTCAGTTGCGGATGAAGTTCGCTGCTGTGCTCGGCGTTTTCGTTGCGGCGCTGTTGGGGGCCGTCCCGGCGAAGGCGATCGAGATGAGTTCGGCGGTCGCTCAACTCTACACGTCGGTGTCGATCTATCCGCCGTCGGCCAATTCGATGACCGTGTGCTACGGCTTTGTCTGCCGTCGCCGCGAGATCCTGGATTTCACCGCTGCCGATCGCAAGGCGCTGACGCAGATCATGGCGGCGGGACGCGCCTCGGCTGCGGCCGAGCGCGCCGCGGTGCAGAAGGTGGTGGTGTGGTTCGACCGCCGCATGGGGCCGATCCTCGGCACCACCAGGCGCGTGGCGAAGGCGGATTTCCGCTATTTCGACGACAAGCACAATTACGATTGCTGGGACACCACCCGCAACACAACGAGCCTGTTGCTGGTGCTGCGGGAGTGGGGTCTTCTGAAGCATCATGCGATCGGCGATCCGCATTATCGCGGCAATACGCTGGTGTTGCAGACGCCGCACAACACGGCCGTATTGGTCGAGCGCGCCACCAAGGTCGAATGGGTTGTCGATCTCTGGCCGCGGGGCTATCTGCAGCCACCCGACGTGATGACGGTTCAGAAATGGGTAAAGGAAGATTGAGCGATCGGTCCAATACACGTTTTGATATTCGTGCATGGTGAAGCGGGTGCCCGCTCCGCCGAACGCTCACAGTTGCTTGGAAGTTTTTTTGAGCTCGACTCCCGGATCAGTTCCGAGAGCGTGCCGTCACCGATCGCCCGTTGGCACTAGACCTTGAGGTTCTCGGCCGAGGTCTTGCCGCGATTGGCAATCTCTTCGTATTCGACGGACTGCCCTTCATTGAGTGTCGAAAGACCAGCCTTCTCAACTGCTGAAATATGAACGAACACGTCCTTGCCCCCGTTCGAGGGTTGGATGAACCCGTATCCCTTGGTCGGGTTGAACCACTTCACGGTACCTTTAGCCATTCACGTCGTCTCCGCGGAATTAACAAAACAAAACGAGCTGCCGGTCCCCGCACATACCGGCATGCCCGAAGTCCAAGGATACGCGCGTTGGGGCAGGCTGGGTAGCGCAAACGGAACGGCGGAATCGGCAAAACTGTGCCAAATCGGTACGAATTTCTAGCTTTTTGCCGATTTAGCACCTTTTTTTGAACCGCCGGGCTCTGGCGGTTCAAAGTTCGGGCATGGCCGCGGGCTGCCTGCCGTGGTTGAGCAAAAGGGTCCGAACCGGGTGGTTTTACCCGGCCTGACCGCCCCCGGTGACCGGGATTTTTCCCGCCCGGAGCGTTCTCGATCATTCGCGCCGACAACTTTCTGAACGGTTGTTCAGGTACGAAAAGCATCACATCCGCTTCAGCGTCGCGGTTTCAGGCTGCGGCGCTTTGCTCTTCGTTGACCAGCGCCAGCAGCATTCGTGCATCCTCGACAGTACGCACGATCATCGGCTCGTTGCGTCCGCGGATTGCGACTTCCTGCTCCGGCAGGGCGTCGGCATCGATTCCCGCGGTGGCGCGAACTTCATCCGAGATGACGGCCTCGCATGCCAGGCTCTTGGTCAGGTCCTGCAGCCGTGCCGCAACATTGACGGGATCGCCGAGTGCGGTGAACACCATGTGATCGCGATAGCCGATG
>PNLC01000267.1 GCA_013822885.1 Bradyrhizobium sp. | reverse complement strand
CCCTCGGCGGCAATACGATGGTCGCTGGACATGATAAGAAACGCCCCCATCGGATAGGCATTGCCCTGGCAGGCTGCCACCACCGGCGTCGGGAATGAGAGGATGCGCAGCGCCAATTCGGCCCCCGCCTTCACCATCAGGTACTGGTCCTCGGCGCTGCCCTTGGCGAAGACGCTGAGGTCGAACCCGCCCGAAAAATGCCTGCCCCGCGCCTTCAGGATCACGACGGTCCTGTCTTTCTCCGCGTGGTCGAACGCTGCGTGCAATGCGCTCAGCATCGCCAGCGACATCACATTGGCCTTGCCGTCGTCGATCACGATGGTGCCGACCGGGCCGGAACGGGAATAGGTCGCGAGATCAGTCATGGGTCACCTCCCTGTTAAAGCATCCACTGGATACTTCATTGCGCACGGTGGCCAAGCAAGAGAATTATCGGACGGGATGTGCATTGTTGGCATCCACTGGATGCATATGTAGTGCCTTGGTCAAGCCATAGCCTCAGCCGTCGTCACCCGCGCCTTGTCCGCCGTAGCTCAACGAGCGGAGGCGGAAGGCGGGTGACCCATTACTCCAGAGAAGGTGGCGATCAACGGAGACGCTGCGGCGTACTGGGTCCCCCGCTTTCGCGGAGGACGACAGCGGAGCGCAGGGGCGAAAGCGTGCCCCTACGCCTTCTTCTTCACGTCCTTGACGTTGGAGAAGGTGATCCCTTCGGCCCGCTCGCGGGTGTAGCCGAGGTAGAACTCGTTCTTGGCCATGAACACCGGGTCGCCATCGACGTCATCGGCGATGCCGGAGCCGTTGGCGGCGATGAAGGCATCGAGTTTCTTGCGGTCGTCGGACGAGACCCAGCGCGCCAGCTGGAATTCCGAAACCTCGAACTCCACAGGCAGCGAATACTCCGCGTCGAGCCGGGCTTTCAGCACGTCGAGTTGCAGCGGACCGACGACGCCGACCAGCGCCGGCGCGCCATCGCGCGGCCGGAACACCTGCACCACGCCCTCCTCGGACATCTGCTGCAGGGCTTCCTTTAACTTCTTGGCCTTCATCGCGTCCGTCAGGCGGACGCGGCGGACGATTTCCGGCGCAAAGCTGGGAACGCCGACGAAGGTTAGATCCTCGCCCTCGGTCAGGGTATCGCCGATCCGCAGCGTTCCGTGGTTGGGGATGCCGACCACGTCGCCGGCATACGCCTCGTCCGCCACCGAGCGGTCCTGGGCGAAGAAGAACTGCGGCGCCGACAGCGACATGTTCTTGCCGGTACGAACCAGCTTGGCCTTCATGCCGCGGCTGAGCTTCCCCGAACACAACCGCGCGAACGCGATGCGGTCGCGGTGGTTCGGATCCATATTGGCCTGGATCTTGAAGACGAAGGCGCTCATGCGCGGCTCGGCCGCCTCGACCTTGCGAAGGTTGCTGTCCTGCGCGCGGGGCGCCGGCGCAAACTTGCCAAGGCCCTCCAGCAGATCGCCGACACCGAAATTGCGCAGCGCGCTGCCGAAATAGACCGGCGTCAGATGGCCCTCGCGAAACGCCTCCAGATCGAACGGCTTGCAGGCCTCCGATACCAGCGCGAGTTCGTCCTTGATCTCGGCGACGTCGAGATTGGGGTTGCGGCCGGCAAGATCGGCGATGTCGATCTGTTGCGCGGCGCCGGTCTTGGCGCCCCCGCCTTCCAGCAAACGCACGCCGCCGTCGATGACATCGTAGGTGCCGAGAAAGTCGCGGCCGCGGCCGACCGGCCAGGTCATCGGCGTGGTATCGAGCGCCAGCGTCTTTTCGATCTCGTCCAGCAGTTCGAACGTGTCGCGGCTCTCGCGATCCATCTTGTTGATGAAGGTGATGATCGGAATGTCGCGCAGCCGGCAGACTTCGAAGAGCTTTCGCGTGCGCGCCTCGATGCCCTTGGCGGCGTCGATCACCATGACCGCGGAATCGACCGCGGTCAGCGTGCGGTAGGTGTCTTCGGAGAAATCCTCGTGGCCCGGCGTATCCAGCAGGTTGAAGACGAGGCCCTCGAATTCGAAGGTCATCACGGAGGTCACGACCGAGATGCCGCGCTCGCGCTCGATCTTCATCCAGTCGGAGCGGGTGTTGCGCCGCTCGCCCTTGGCCTTGACCTGCCCCGCCAGGTTGATGGCGCCGCCGAACAGCAGCAGCTTTTCGGTCAGCGTGGTCTTGCCGGCGTCCGGATGGGAAATGATGGCAAAGGTCCGCCGACGCGCCACTTCATCTGAAAGCGGCGAGCGGGACGGCGATTCGGACGTGACGGCGATGTCGGACATGAGGTGTGAGCGTTTGGCAGGGAAAGTTGGGCTAATCAAGCCTCATTTGGTGATTGTGGAACCGGGTCACCAGTCCCATATCCGCTCTGGAAGGACGGCCTTCCGATTTCACAGCATTTTAGCGGGGACGACCCTGCACGGATCGGAGGGTTGTCATGGCTTGGCTTGTCCTGTTCGCTGCGGGTCTTCTGGAAATCGGCTGGGCGATCGGCCTCAAATACACCGAAGGCTTTACGCGGCTGGTGCCGTCAATACTGACGTTGACCGCGATGGCGGGTAGCATCGCTCTGCTCGGACTGGCGCTCAAGACACTGCCGATCGGGACGGCCTATGCCGTCTGGACCGGCATTGGCGCCGTTGGAGCCGCGCTTCTTGGCATCGCGTTGTTCGATGAGCCCGCCACCGCGGCCCGCCTGGCCAGCATCGGGCTGATCGTGTCAGGAATTGTCGGGCTCAAGCTGGTCACCTGATCAGCGCAGCAGCGACTGGCATGGCCCGGGAACCGGGTCATGCACCACTTTGTAGGGCCGAAAAAGGCGTCATAACGAACCGCTTTTACAGCGATCGCCGCAAATAATGTGCGATCTCGCCGATGATGCCGCGCCGGAAGGTGAGCACGCAGGCGACGAAGATGACGCCCTGGATCACCGTCACCCACTGACCGAACCCGGCCAGATATTGCTGCATGGCGATGATGACGAAGGCGCCCACCACGGGACCGAACACCGTTCCGAGGCCGCCGACGAGCGTCATCAGCACGATTTCGCCGGACATCGTCCAGTGCACGTCGGTGAGCGAGGCGTTCTGCGCCACGAACACTTTCAACGATCCGGCAAAGCCCGCGAGTGTTCCGGAGAGGATGAATGCGAGAAGCTTGTACTGGTCGGTCTTGTAACCCAGCGAAATCGCGCGCTGCTCGTTCTCGCGGATCGATTTCAGCACCTCGCCGAACGGCGAGTTGATGGTGCGGTAGATCAGCAGGAAGCCGCCGAGGAAGCCGGCGAGCACGACGTAATAAAGCACCGTCGGCTGGGCAAGATTGAAGATACCGAACAGATAACCTTGCGGAATGCCCTGGATGCCGTCTTCGCCGTGGGTGAACGGCGCCTGCAGATAGATGAAGTACAGCAGCTGCGACAACGCCAGCGTGATCATCGAGAAGTAGATGCCCTGCCTGCGGATCGAGATGAATCCGGTGATGACGGAAAGCGCGGCGGCGGCAACGACGCCGACCAGAATTCCGAGTTCCGGCGGCAGCCCCCAGACCTTGAGCGCATGTGCCGTGCAGTAGCCCGCCGTTCCCAGGAACATCGCGTGGCCGAACGACAGCAACCCGCCATAGCCGATCAAAAGGTTGAACGCGCAGGCGAGCAGTGCGAAGCACAGCGCCTGCATCACGAAGAACGGGTAGATGCCGGTCATCGGCACCAGGCCCAGCAGCACCGCCATCGCTGCAAACACGATCATCTCGTCGCGCACGGCGCGCGGTGTTACCGGCAGTGTGTCGTCAGTCATTGCGCTCATGTCAGGCCGCCCGTCCCGTCAGTCCCGTCGGTTTCACCAGCAACACCAGCACCATCAGGACGAACACCACGGTGTTGGAGGCTTCGGGATAAAAATACTTTGTCAGTCCCTCGATCACGCCGAGCGCAAAGCCGGTGATGATCGATCCCATGATCGATCCCATGCCGCCGATCACCACCACCGCGAACACGACGATGATCAGGTCGGCGCCCATCAGCGGGCGCACCTGATTGATCGGCGCTGACAATACGCCGGCGAGCGCCGCAAGGCCGACGCCGAGCCCATAGGTCAGCGTGATCATTCTGGGGACATTGATGCCGAACGCACGCACCAGCGTCGGGTTTTCGGTGGCCGCGCGCAGATTGGCGCCAAGGCGCGTCTTTTCGATCAGGTACCAGGTGGCGAGACACACCACGAGCGAGAAAATGACGACCCAGCCGCGGTAGATCGGCAGGAACATGAAGCCGAGATTGACGCCGCCCCTCAGTTCATCCGGAATTGCGTAAGGCAGGCCGGACGAGCCGAAATAGTTCTGGAACACGCCCTGCACGATCAGCGCGATGCCGAAGGTCAGGAGCAGCCCGTAGAGATGATCCAGGCCGGTCAGCCATTGCAGCATGGTCCGTTCAAGGATCATGCCGAAGATGCCGACCACGATGGGTGCAATGATCAGCGCCGGCCAGTAGCCGATGCCGGCGATGTTCAACAGGAAATACGCGCAGAACGCGCCCATCATGTAGAGCGCGCCATGGGCGAAGTTGATGATATTGAGCATGCCGAAAATGACGGCGAGCCCCAGGCTGAGCAGCGCGTAAAACGATCCGTTGATCAATCCCACCAGGAGCTGGGCATAAAGAGCTTGCATCGGTTTCGCACTCAATCTCGTTTGTGGCGCAATCGCCTTGGGGCGCGAGAGGAAGCCCGCCGGCACGCGGCCGGCGGGCCATGTTGTTACTTCTTTACCAGCGGACAGGCGCTCTCCGAAAGCGGCCTGAAGGCCTGGTCCGCCGGCGTCGTTCCGATCAGCTTGTAATAGTCCCACGGGCCCCTGGATTCGGAAGGCTTCTTCACCTCGAACAAATAGGCCGGGTGGATCTTGCGACCGTCGGCGCGGATCGATCCCTTTCCGAACAGCGCATCGTCGGTCGGGGCTTCCTTCATTTTCGCCACCACCTTGGCGCCGTCATGCGGATTGCCACCCATCGCGTCCAGCGTCTTGAAATAGTGGACCAGGCCTGAATAGACGCCGGCCTGCACCATCGAGGGCTGGGCCTTGTTCTTCGTCCGCTCGGAGAAGCGCTTGGAAAACGCGCGGGTGCCGTCGTTGAGGTCCCAGTAGAAGGTTTCCGTGAAGCTGAGACCCTGCGCCACCTTCAGGCCGAGCGAATGCACGTCGGTGATGAACAGCAGCAGCCCGGCGAGTTTCTGGCCGCCGGCAACGATGCCGAATTCGGACGCCTGCTTGATGGTATTGGTGGTGTCGCCACCGGCATTGGCCATGCCGACGATTTTCGCCTTGGATGCCTGCGCCTGCAGCAGGAACGAGGAGAAATCCGACGAATTCAGGGGATGCTTGACGGTTCCGATGACCTTGCCGCCCGACTTCACCACGACCGCCGTCGTGTCACGCTCCAGCGCGTGACCGAAGGCGTAATCCGCGGTCAGAAAGTACCAGGTATCGCCACCGGCCTTGACCAGCGCCTGTCCGGTGCTGTTGGCCAGCATGTAGGTGTCGTAGACCCAATGAATGGTGTTGGGCGAGCATTGCGCATTGGTGAGATCCGACGTCGCCGCGCCGGTATTGATCATGATGGCGTTCTTTTCCTTCACCAGATTGTTGACCGCCAGCGCAACGCCGGAGTTCAGCACATCCATGAAGATGTCGACCTTCTCGACGTCGATCCATTGACGCGCGATGGTGGCGCCGATGTCGGGCTTGTTCTGGTGGTCGGCGGAGATCAGGTCGATCTTCCAGCCCTTGGCCGCCAGCCCCGAATCCTCGATAGCCATCTGCGCCGCCAGGGTCGAGCCGGCACCGCCGAGGTCGGAGTACAGTCCGGAATTGTCGGTGAGGACACCGACCTTGATGTTCTTGTCCTGCGCCAGGGCGCCGCCGGCGGAAACTGTCAGTGCGGCGCCGAGAAAGAGAGCCGAAATGCGATGTTTCATACTGATTACTCCATTAATCCCGAGTGCAACCGCGGTAAAAATCAGACACCGAGATAGGTGTGGAGCTTGTCCATATTGGCCGACAGCTCCGAATTCGCAAAACCGTCAATGACCTTGCCGTGCTCGACGATGTAGTAGCGGTCGGCCACGGTAGAGGCGAAGCGAAAGTTCTGTTCGACCAGCAGGATAGTGAACCCTTCCGACTTCAGCCGCGCGATGGTGTGGCCGATCTGCTGAATGATC
>PNLC01000266.1 GCA_013822885.1 Bradyrhizobium sp. | reverse complement strand
AGGTTCCAGCTCAATGTCGCGACCCCGCCGCAACTCGCGCCAAACAAGGCGATGAAGGACTGGATCAAGGCGACGCAGGCGCCGATCGTGCTCGGCACCGATCCCGAAGCCGCGGTCCGCGGCGCCGATTGCGTCGTCACCGACACCTGGGTCTCGATGGGCGACAAGGACGGCGAGCACCGCCACAACGTGCTCAAGCCCTATCAGGTCAATGCCAAACTGATGTCGCTGGCGAACAAGGATGCGATCTTCATGCACTGCCTGCCGGCACATCGCGGCGAGGAAGTCACCGACGAAGTGATCGACGGCCCGCAGTCGGTGGTGTTCGACGAAGCCGAAAACCGCCTGCACGCGCAAAAGGGCATTCTGGCGTGGTGCTTTAACGAAGTGGCGTGAATTGTCGTCCCTGCGAACGCAGGGACCCATACCGCGTGATCTTTCGATCATGACGATGTGGTAGATACCGTCCGTAACAACAAAAGCCGGTGGTTATGGGTCCCTGCGTTCGCAGGGACGACGTGTGGAGATAGTTTCGCCGCTCTTCAACCCCTTTCGTTTCGCGTCCCGAACCCCCAGATAACCCGCCATGGTTTCAGAATCTCCCGACATGAAAATCACGACCGAGGCGCCCGTCCGCGCGCCCTCGTCCGTTCCCGTCGATGATGCGGTGCTGCCGTTCGAGGTCGATGCTCTCGATCTGCGCGGCCGGCTGACCCGCCTTGGCCCTGCGCTCGACGACATCCTGACCAAGCATGATTATCCCGCGCCGGTCGGCAAGCTGCTCGGCGAGGCGATCGTGCTGGCGACGCTGCTCGGCTCCGCGCTGAAATTCGAGGGCCGCTTCATCATGCAGACGCAGACCGACGGCCCGGTGTCGTTCCTGATCGTGGATTTTCAGGCGCCGGATCGCCTGCGCGCCTACGCGCGCTATGATGCGAGGCGGCTGAAAGACGGTCAGGATTCCGGCGCGCTGCTCGGCAAGGGTCATCTCGCGATGACCATCGATCAGGGGCCGGACATGAGCCGCTATCAGGGCCTCGTGGCGCTCGACGGCGGCAACCTCGAGGACGCCGCACATGAATATTTCCTGCGCTCCGAACAGATCCCGACCCGTGTGCGGCTCGCGGTCGGCGAGGAGTGGCGCGGTGGCGACGGGAGCGGTCCGAAACACCGCTGGCGCGCCGGCGGCATGCTGCTGCAATTCCTGCCCAAGGCGCCGGAGCGGGCGCGGCAGGCCGACCTGCATCCCGGCGATGCGCCCGATGGCGCGGTGACGCACACGGTCGCCGAGGATGACGCTTGGGTCGAGGGCCAGTCGCTGATCGGCACAGTCGAGGATGTCGAACTGATCGATCCGGACCTGTCGGGCGAACGCCTCTTGTACCGGCTGTTTCACGAACGCGGCGTGCGCGTGTTTCAGCCGCTGCCGCTGCGCGCGCAATGCTCGTGCTCGCGCGACGCGGTGTCCTCGATGCTGAAAAGCTTTGCCGCGAAAGACCGCGCCGAGATGGTCAAGGACGGCAAAGTGGTCGTGACCTGCGAGTTCTGCTCCTCGGTCTACCAGTTCACCCCTCATGAAGCGGGCGTGGAGGAGTAGGCGCGGTCGCCGGGAAGATGATGGCTGCACGCTCGGCTGGATCGGTCAGCTCAACAACGTGCGGGCCTTGGTCGCGGCATCGTGACGGCTTGATTCAGAAAGCCGTTCGTGACGAATAAGGTTGGAACCGTTATCGCCGGGATCACTTGGTTAGAGGCGACCGGATGTCATGCCCCTTGGCATCCGACGAATGACGGCCTCAGTTCGCCCCCGTGCTGGGGCCGTTCTTTCCCTGAGATCAGCATGCGCTTTTCGAGCGAAGTGGCTACCGGTTCGCGTGAAAGAACACGCGTCAAAGCAAAAATCTATGCCGCCGAGATCAGCGAAGCCATTGGCACGTCCAATGCGTAGACGAACCCGGTCGGCTCATAGGTCAGCCGCACATTGCCCCGGAGTTGCCTGCCGAGCGTCTCGATCAGCCGTGTCCCGAAGCTGGTCCTATCGGGCGGGCGGACTTCCGCACCATTCTTCTCGGTCCATGTGAGGTGCAGGCGCTGCGCCTGTTGATCCAGCGTCCAGCGGATGTCGACGTGCCCTTGCGGCACCGACAGGGCGCCAAACTTCGTCGTGTTGGTGCAAAGCTCGTTGAGCGTCATCGCGATGGCGATGACGGCACCGGATGTCATCCGGATATCGGGTCCCGAAATCGAGAATTTCGGCTGATCGGGATTATCGAAGGCTTCGGTGGCGCTGCGGACGATCGTGCCAAGGTTCGCGCTGGTCCATCTTGCCTGCAAAAGCAGATCGTGCGCTCGCCCGAGCGCGAGCAGACGGCCCTCGATGGCATGCTGCGCGTGCCTGGCTTCGGGCAGGTCGCGCAGGCTCTGCGAGACGATGGCGCCGACGGTTGCGAGCGTATTCTTGATGCGGTGATGCAACTCCTCCAGGATCAGCTTCTGCAGCTTGTCGGACGCCTCGCGCTCCCTGGCATCAATGCCGGCCGTGGCCAGCAAACTCTGTGCATCGATCTCGGCCTGCGCAAGCAGAAGCCGCAGGCTGACATTTTCTGCCGCCAGTTCGTCCTGGTATGGGGATGTGCTGCTTGCGGGACGCGGTTCCGTCCGGAGATCGGTTTCAGACATCATCAATTGTATCATCAAAGGCTGGGTACCGCACTGATCTTCGGCGGCTGGGTTTCAGCCGCCATCACGCGATTTGGATTGCATTCGGCGATACAACCGCTGGTGAATCAGACTTGGCCGATCATGTCGCGCATTTCGGCTATCACTTCCTCGGCATCGAGTGGCTTCCCGAGAAATCTGCTGTGGGGAGGAAGATCGAGGTTAGGCAGCTTCAATTGCCCGATATGACGATAATCTTGATGGCCGGCCAACGTTCATGCACGGCATGCGCAAGTCCCAAACCGTCCATTTGGCCAGGCATCTGGATATCCGTGCACATCAGCGCGACGTCGGACCGGGACTCCAGGATGGCAACGGCTTCGGCGGCATCCAGCGCCTCGAGCGGCGTGTATCCGGCGTCTGCCACCATGTCGACCGCACGCATGCGGAGCATCATCTCGTCCTCGACAATGAGAACGACGGCGGGAATGCAGGAATGATCAAGTGCCATCGTAAGGGCGCCCGTTGGGAACGGCGATTGGCTGGGATAGGTGTTCATCCGGGACAAGCATCTCGCCGTCCAAATGATCCCCGCTGGCTCAACAATGACGCAAAATAGTCGTCGCTAACGAGTGCGCTCGCAGCGAGCGGACTGCGCGTATCAGATGCGAGCGGTAGACGGCTTGCTCCTGCGTGTCGCTCGCTTGGCAGGTCTTACGCCGACGCTCCCGTCATATGCCCGGTGCGCCGTTCTTGCGGCCGAGAAGGCGGTGAATCTCCGCGGCATTTCGAAAGACCATTGCCTTGTGAATTGCTTCGGTGCGCTCATCGCCCGGTGGTATTTCGCGAGCCCCGTCCATGGCGGCGACCGCCCCGGCGTCCAGATCGCGACCCAGTGACGATTGGATTTCTTTCTGCAGTGAAATGGCGCGACGCCGGATCACCATTGGATAACCATCGCAGCGGCGACCAGCAGCACAAGAAAGATCGGCATCAAGACCGGGGGTACCAGCCACTCGCGAAGATCGAATGTGGGGATTTTTGACATATGACCGCCTTCGTGTTCAGGCGGGAGCGCAAGGCTCTCAGTCACCGATAACAGCCAGGGGGCGCGCGATGATATCGACCATACAGCGATCATCTGCCGAATAGCGAGAAGAATCGCATTTTCTTTTTGGCGCAGGGCCTGACAGTTTCGAGCAGCATGCTGGAAGACTGTCTCACTCCGGATCTCAGCCGTTTTGAGATTGTAATCCAAAAGAAGAGCCGCGGATTTCTCCGCGGCTGTTCTCATTTCGGGTGCTTGTAGGTTTCTTCAGTAGGCGCCGATTCCAACGCTTACACCGGGCGCGCGGATGCCGATGCCGCCACGTTCCTCATAGCCGCGCCGCTCGATATAACGCTCGCGCGGAGCGTATCCGTATGAATCACGGGGCTCACGGACAATAACGCGGCGTTCACCACGTTCACGCCAGCAGCGACCGTCCTCGTTGCAAACCATGCGGACGTTCTGAATGTTGCTCTCCGGCGCGACTGATGCATTCGGGGAAAGTGGTGCAGCTGAAGCCGCTGTCATGAGAAGGGCACTAGCGCCGGCTGCCAGACAGATCGCGAGGTTTTTCATAATGTCTCTCCAAAAAGTGATTGTGTCAGGAAGCCAACAGGCTCGCGGGGCAATGGTTCCAGCAGCCGGACTGCAGTTTGTCGCCATTCGCAAGTGATGTGGTCTGCACTTCGCCCACACGCTGCCGCGCGGGGCCGTGAAGATGGTTAATCTGCCTGACGGGCAAATCACGCATCGTCTCGTGCGTCGCGCTGTCCACCCCCTCGTGCAAAAAAATTCCGTTCGCGCCGTCGGGCAAATCAGTGATCTAATTCCGCGCGTCTCACCCGTTACGAGGGGCGGCTCGCGATCGTCACGAACGCGCGGTGGGATGCGGTGGACGCGAAGCGCGCGCAGACGTTCGCGCGTGAAGCGTACGGCGAAGTCGTGTGGTCCTGACGCCGCGGTGCTGGCGTCAAGTTTCACGAGTCACATCGTGGAGCGACGGTGGCAAAAGAGCCGTTCACCGGGGAGATCACGTTATAAGCCGTAAAGCCACTGCGCAGGGAAGGCCGGAGTGTTTCCGCTGAACCTGTATGCTCGTGTGCATTTTTGTTTGCGCAATTGGCACGCGAGACCGCGGGTGCAGCGTGCACCCGGTCTTCCCTGCGCCCTCGGATTTTTCGGAGGGCGAACGATGATGCAAACTCGGGCAGAACATGTCGCGAGATTGCGGACGCATACTCACTTGTCGTCACCCGCGAAGGCGGGTGACCCAGTATTCCAGAGGCTGCAGTGATTGAGCCGATACGCCGCGGCGTACTGGATGCCCCGCCTTCGCGGGGCATGACGGTCTCGGTCAGTGATGGATCACGGGGCAAGCCCGGTGTTGACGAGCGCTACGCACTCGTCAATTCAACACCCGGTTCCTGTCGGGGCTGTCCAGCGAGAACGTCGGCACGTCGATCTCGAAACGCTCGCCGCTCTCGCTGACCATCTGATAGCGGCCGGTCATGAAGCCCGACGCGGTCGGCAGCGGTACGCCGCTGGTGTATTCGAAGCGCTCGCCCGGAGCCAGCACGGGTTGTTCGCCGACCACGCCTTCGCCGCGCACTTCCTGCCTGCGGCCGGTGGCGTCGGTGATGATCCAGTGCCGGGTGCGCAGTTGCACCGTCTCGCCGCCGGTGTTGGTGATGACGATGGTGTAGGACCAGAAATACTGGCTTTTGTCGACCGACGAGCGTTCCGGCAGGAAGTTCGGTTCGACGGTAACTTCGATCTGGCGGGTAACGGCGCGGTACATGCAAAGCAGCTTTCAGAAATCCTTCGGTGCATCATAGCCAAGAATGCCGGGGGAACCAATCCGTCCGGCTGCCACGGAAGTGCCTCATGCGGGTTGTTGCACCGCGGTTTCAACATAGTTCCGTCCTACAGCGCAACCGCGCTCCGCCGGGCTTCGTATCCGTTTGCGTATCTTGTAAGCAACTTGCCGGCCGATATGATCGTTCGCGGACGGCGCAAGCGCGAATGCCCCATTGCCAAGACGGTGCCAGATGACGTCCATCGCCGATCCTATTGCCGGAACGCCGCGCGGCGTAACGAAAGCCGATGCCGCTGCGGTGTCGGCGCCGGCGATCACGCTTCCCGTGACCGGCGAACGCGAATTGCGGCTGGATCTGTTTCGCGGCATGGCGCTGTGGCTGATCTTCGTCGATCATCTGCCGGCCAACATCCTGACCTGGTTCACGATCCGTAACTATGGATTTTCCGACGCCACCGAAATCTTCATCTTTATCTCCGGCTACACCGCAGCCTTCGTCTATGGCCGCGCCATGCAGGAGCGCGGCTTCGTGGTGGCGAGCGCGCGCATCATGCGGCGGGTCTGGCAGATCTACGTCGCGCATGTGTTTCTGTTCACGATCTTCCTCGCCGAAATTTCCTATGTCGCCACCCGTTTCGAGAACCCGCTCTACAGCGAGGAAATGGGCATCATGGATTTTCTCAAGCAGCCCGACGTCACCATCATCCAGGCGCTGCTG
>PNLC01000265.1 GCA_013822885.1 Bradyrhizobium sp. | reverse complement strand
GTAATGCATGACGCAGGTCTGGCCTGATTTGGGCGACGCGCCGGTGCCGACCTTGCTGTCGATGATCTGCAAGCCTGAAGCTGTGGTCATGGGTTTTCCTGCGGTCTGGGCCGATGCCGTCAGGGGCACGGCAATCGGCGTGGCAACCGCGGCCGCCACGGCGGCGAAAGCGGTCCGGATGATCGTGCGTCGGGAAGATCGCATCTTTTGCACCTCGTTCGAGAGACCGACGTCTCTAGCCCAAGGCGGGCGATTTCCATAGCCATTTTTCAGCGGGCTGCCACGTCGCCGTCACGATCGATCGCGAAATCGTGCAGCAGCGGGGAGGATTTTCCAGCGATCAGATCGCCGATCAGGCGCGCGGCGAGAAAACTGAATGTGATCCCGTTGCCGCCATAGCCATAGGCCGCGTAGACGCCCGCTGCGCCCGGGACCGGACCGATCAGCGGCAATCCATCATGCGTCGTATCGAACGTCCCCGCCCAGCGGAATTCGATATCTGTTTTGGCGAGCGGCCAAAGCGCCGTGAGCCGTTGCGCCAGCACGCGCGATTTCTCTGGTATCAGGCGGTCGCGCGCGTCGGGTTCGACAATCTCCGTGCTGTCCTCACCGCCGATGATGATGCGCCCCGCCTGCGTCGTTCGCGCATATAGATAATCCTTCGAATCCTCCCAGATCAGCGTGCCGTCATTCCAGATGTTCTGCGGCTGCGGCACGGTCGCAATCGCCCAGCTCGACGACACCTGGTGCACGTCGGAGCAAACAATATCGGGCATGACATAGCCGGTGGCGAGAACGACAGATTGTGCCTCGATCTCGCGATCGTTTGACAGACCGACATTCACCGAGCGCCCGGCGGCCTCGAACGATACGGCATCTGCCTCGAACAGCCTTGCGCCGCGCGCCAGCGACGTCCTGAGCAAGCCATGCGCCAATTTCATCGGATCGGCGTCGGCCGCGCCCGGCGAGACGATCGCACCGGCACGTGCGAAGCCGAAACGATCCAGCAGCACGGCATGCTCGAGAAAATCGCCGGGCAAGCTCGCGCGCGCCCGCCAGCGATGTTCTTCGAAGAGGACGGCGCTATTTTCGTCTGCCGCAAGCAGCAGCGAGTTCTTGTCGCGCATGTCGCAGGCGATGCCGAGCCGCCAGACCAGCGATTGCAGGCCGGCGACGGCATCATGGCTGGCACGATAGGCGCGTGCGGCGCGCTCGAAGCCGTAGATCTCGCTCAACTCGTGCAGCGGCCGGTCGATTTCCCACAGCAGCATGGACGTGGAAGCTGTCGTGCTGCCCCGCCCCGGCAATTCGCGATCGATGACGATGACGTCGAGGCCCTGGCGCGTCAGGCGTTCGGCGACCAGCGATCCGGTAATGCCTGCGCCGACAACCAGCGCATCGCATTTGAGGTTTTCACCGAGGTCGTGCCGCTGCGGATGCGACGACGTCGCAAACCACGGCGAACGGCCGCCACGCAGGTCGGCCTGCTCAGTATCGTCTGATTCGAGATTGGCGATGGTGGACCTCGGGCAGCAACGGTCGGCCGGCCGCTGTGGTGCGGGCGGCCGGTTCCGATCGCCTCAACGAAAGCGACCCGCTGTTGTTCCAACGAAAGCCCGCGAAAGACTCAGTAACCCAACGCGCAACCGTCCTTGCGGGGATCGGAGCCGCCGGTCAGCGTGCCCTTTTCCCAGTCGATCCAGATCGCCTGGCCGCCGCCGAGAGGGCCAACGACGCTGGTGGTCTTGTGCCCGATCTTCTGCAGGCCTTCGACAATCTCGGCCGGCACGCTGTCTTCGAGCTGGTAGACGCCTTCGTAATGCAGGCCGCGCGGCATATCGATGGCTTCCTGCACGTCGCAGCCATAGTCGAGCATGTTGGTCAAAACGTGAGTCTGACCGACCGGCTGATACTGCCCGCCCATGACGCCGAACGGCATCACCGCGCGGCCGTTCCTGGTCGCAAGGCTCGGAATGATGGTGTGCAGCGGCCGCTTGCCCGGCGCGATGCAGTTCGGATGGCCGGGCTGGATGCGGAAGCCGCCGGCGCGGTTCTGCAGCAGGATACCGGTGTTGTTGGATACGATCGCCGAGCCGAAGGAATGCGCAATCGAATTGATGAACGAGCAGACGTTACGATCCTTGTCGACCACGGTGATGTAGACGGTAGACGGATTCATTGGCGGCGCGACGTTCGGCAGGTCAAGCAGCCGGTCCATCTTGATGTTCTTGATATGCTCCTCGGCAAATTCCCTGGCGAGGATGCCTGCGACGTCGACATGAACCTGGGCGGGATCGCCGATGTACTGCTCGCGCATCATGTAGGCGATGCGCGCCGCTTCCGCTTCGAGATGGAAACGTTCGACGCTGAGCGGCTTGAACTTGGTCAGGTCGAAGCGGGACAGGATGTTCAGCATCACCAGCATGGTGATGCCGGGGCCGTTCGGCGGGCACTGCCAGACGTCGTGGTCTTTATACATGGTGCCGATCGGCGAGGTCGTTTCGGTCGAGTGTGCGGCAAAGTCTTCCAGCGTGTGCAGGCCGCCGATGCCGCGCAGGGTCTCGACCATGTCGGCGGCGATCTCGCCGCTGTAGAACGCGTCGCGGCCCTTCGCGGCGATCGCGCGCAGGGTCTTGCCCAGTTCAGGCTGACGGATGACGTCGCCGGCCACCGCGGGCTTGCCATGCGGCAGCAGATAGCGCTCGGTGTTGGTGCCGTTCTTCAGCTTCTCGAACTGGTTTTTCCAGTCGAAGGCGATGCGCGGCGCGACGATATAGCCTTCCTCGGCCGCCTTGATCGCGGGCTGCAGCAGGGTGTCGAACCCCATCCTGCCGTGGTCGCGCAGGATCGTGTCCCAGGCGTCGATCGCGCCGGGAATGCTGACCGCGTGCGCTGAAGTTAGCGGCACCGAATTGATCTTGCGCTCCAGGTACCATTCTGCCGTCGCTGCCATCGGCGCGCGGCCGGAGCCGTTATAGGCGACGATCTTGCCCTCGCCCTTCGGCTGGATCAGCGCAAAGCAATCGCCGCCGATTCCGGTCGATTGCGGCTCGATGACGCCGAGCAGCGCGCAGGCGGCCACGGCGGCATCCGCAGCGGTGCCGCCGGCCCGCATCACATCGATGGCCACCACGGCGGCATCCGGGTGCGACGTCGCCACCATCGCGTTCTGGGCATGGACCGTCGAGCGGCCGGCGAAATGGAAATTCCTCATCGCGAGAGCTTTCTTTTCAGCATTTTCTTGGGCGTCCCGCGGGGCTTGTCGGGCGCGTCTGCAGACGGTTCTTGGCATATTCTTCCCGGGCAGGGCAATGGCTGGCATACCAGGGAAATGCACGGAATGCGGGCTCCTCAACGGGGTTTCCCCTCCCCGGCCCGCCTGATACACGGTCGCCATGTCGCTCAAGGTCGCCGCCTTCTACCAATTTGCCGCGCTGCCGGACTTCCGGGAGTTGCGCGAGCCGCTGTGTGCGCTTGCCGCCGGCCTCGGGCTCAAGGGAAGCGTGCTGCTGGCGCATGAAGGCATCAACGGCACGGTTGCGGGCAGCGATCCTGATATCGACGCGTTCATCGGCGAATTGCAGCACGGCGCGCTTTTCGGCGGCCGACTCGACAATCTAGAGCTCAAATTCTCGGGTGCGGCCGAGATGCCGTTTCAGCGGCTGAAGATCAGGCTGAAGAAGGAAATCGTCACCCTCGGCAGCGCGGTCGATCCCACGCGGCAGGTCGGCACTTATGTGGAGCCATTCGAGTGGAATGAACTGATCGCTTCGCCCGATACGCTTGTGATCGATACCCGCAACGCCTTCGAGGTCGCGATGGGTACCTTCGAAGGCGCGGTCGATCCCGGCATCAGGAGTTTCGGGCAGTTCAGGGAATTTGCGGCGCAAAAGCTTGACCCGGCGAAGCACAAGAAGATCGCGATGTTCTGCACCGGCGGGATCCGCTGCGAAAAGGCCAGTGCCTATCTGCTCGCGCACGGATTTGATGAGGTCTTTCACCTCAAAGGTGGCATCCTCCGTTATCTGGAAGGCGTGCCGGAAGACGAAAGCCGCTGGCGCGGCGAATGTTTCGTGTTCGATGAACGTGTGGCGCTGGGCCACGGGCTGCGGGAGCACAAGAGCAACGATGGCTCGCATGAGTGACGTCGATGCACTGAAGGAGCGGATCGACGCGCTGGAAATGCGTCTGACCTATCAGGACGTGACCATCGAGACGCTGAACCAGACGATCACCACTCAGTGGACCGAGATCGACAAACTGAAGCGGCAGGTGAAAGAACTGAAGGAACGGTTGCAGGAGGCTGAAAGCAACTTGCCCGGTCCGGCCAACGAACCGCCGCCGCATTATTGAGTCTCGCGAAAAAAAGAACGGCCCCGCAAAGAGCCGTTCGGACAGTCGAATACACGCCCGACGACGCGAGCGGTTGAGCAACTGCGCCTTGCCGCTATCCAAGCATATTCACGCCCACCGCGATGACGATGATCGCGATGACGATCGCCACACCGACGACCGGTGCGACCTTCTTGGTGCTGCCGCTGCGCGGCGAGTCGTTGGCGGCGTGGTTGAATTCGGTCTTCATCACGCGACCTCGAGCGTTGACGTTACCTGAAAACCGAGCGCACCTTGTCCCACAGGGACTCGTTTTCGCGGTCGCCGTCGGCTTTTGACGGCGCCGGTTGCGCGGCGCTCACGGGATCGGACGCCGGAAAGGTGTCTACCAGACCCTTTTCGAGCTTTTCGTGCATCTCCCGGTCGGCCTTCGCAGCTTCCCGGGGATCGGCGGCGTGTTTGTCATGCGCCGCAGGATTGAATTTCTCAGCCATAGGTGCCTCCATGCCGGACATAACGTCCCGGACCGGCGCCGGTTCCGTTCCACGCCTTTATCTCTCCTTGGCCAGGGAGGAACCTGCGTGTATCAGAGGCGCGAAGATCGGTACTCCGCAGGAACTTTCGATTTGTCCCAGAGATCCGCCGTTAAGCCCCTTATCGACGTGCTGTCCGGCCGCAGGCAGGAAGTGCCGCCGGTTTGGATGATGCGGCAGGCCGGCCGCTATCTGCCGGAGTACCGCGAGCTCCGCGCCAAAGCCGGCGGCTTCCTCGATCTGTGCTTCACGCCGGAATACGCCGCCGAGGTAACGCTGCAGCCGATCCGCCGGTTCAACTTCGACGCCGCGATCATCTTCTCCGACATCCTGGTCATCCCCTACGCGCTCGGCCGCTCCGTGCGCTTCGAGGCCGGCGAAGGCCCGCGGCTGGACCCGCTGGATACGCCGGAGCAGGTGGCAACGCTGGCGCGACATGCCGATTTCGAAAAACTAGAGCCGGTCTATGAAGCGCTGCGCCGCGTGCGCCGCGAACTCGCGCCTGAGATCGCGCTGATCGGCTTCTGTGGCGCGCCGTGGACGGTCGCGACCTACATGGTCGCCGGCCAGGGCACGCCGGACCAGGCGCCGGCGCGAATGATGGCCTATCGCCACCCGGAGGCATTCGCAGAGATCATCGACGTGCTGGTGGAGAATTCGATCCAGTATCTGCTGGGACAGCTCAAGGCCGGCGCGGACGTATTGCAGATCTTCGACACCTGGGCCGGCGTGCTGCCGCCGCGCGAGTTCCAGCGCTGGTCGATCGAACCGGCGCAACGCATCGTCGCCGGCGTCCGCGCGCAGGTGCCTGACGCAAAGATCATCGGCTTTCCGCGTGGCGCGGGCGCGCTGCTGCCGGCCTATGTGGAGGCGACCGGCGTCGACGCGGTCAGCATCGACTGGGCGGCCGAGCCGTCATTGGTCCGCGAGCGCGTGCAGAACCGCGTCGCAATCCAGGGCAATCTCGATCCGCTGGCGCTGATCGCGGGTGGCGCCGCGCTCGACCGCGCTGTCGACGACGTGCTGGCGAACTACGCCGCGGGACGGCTGATCTTCAACCTCGGCCACGGCATCCAGCCGGAAACCCCGATCGCGCATGTCGAGCAGATGCTGAAGCGGGTGCGGGCGTATAGGGGGTGACCGTCATGCCCGCGAAGGCGGGCATCCAGTAATCGCCGGCCTCGGTTTGAACCGAGACGCCGCGGCGTACTGGATCGTCCGCCTTCGCGGATGATGACAGCGGTGCTTCCGGATGGTCCGCGGCCTACCGCGCGTCTTCCAGAATCATATCCGACGCCTTTTCTGCGATCATGATTGTCGGCGCATTGGTATTGCCTGACATCAGGTCCGGCATGATCGACGCATCGACCACGCGCAGGCCTTGGATGCCGCGCACGCGCAGG
>PNLC01000264.1 GCA_013822885.1 Bradyrhizobium sp. | reverse complement strand
TTATCGATAGAGCGATCGGTTAGACATTATGACAGAATTAACGTCGGTGGCTATGGGTCCCGGCTCAAGGCCGGGACGACGTTGTGAGAGTGTGCCTCCCTACTCCGCCGCAGCGCTTCGGTCCGGCTGCCCCACATAGCCCGCCGGATCGCCGAACCGCTCGATCATGACCGCGGTCAAATCCTTGGCCTTGCTGGTGACGCAGGCGCCCGAGCGTACCGTGTAGCGGTCCTGATGCTTCAGATGCGGCGGCGCCACGCCCTGCTGCAGCGCGCGGGCGGCGTCCATCACCAGCTTGCGGAAGTGCATGATGCCGAGATCGGTCGGCCCAAGATGTTCGCGGGTGCGATCGGCGATCGGGCCCTGGCTGTCCTGCACCGCGGCGTCCTGTTCGGAGACGCCCTTGATG
Source organism: Bradyrhizobium sp. (assembly GCA_013822885.1). Classification (GTDB taxonomy): domain Bacteria; phylum Pseudomonadota; class Alphaproteobacteria; order Rhizobiales; family Xanthobacteraceae; genus Bradyrhizobium. Next base: position 5,875 of record PNLC01000264.1, on the reverse strand, counting down.
CCGGTGTAGCTGGAGGTCTTCTGCAGCTTGCGATCGATCAGATAGTCGTTCGACTTGTTGCGCAGCGGAACGTAGTTCTCGTCGACCACGGCCATCACGCCGTTGCCACGGCCATAGCCGTCGCGCTCGGCCTGCGTCAGCGGACGCTCCGGATTCCACGCATAAGTGTAGATCCAGCAATTGGTGTCGCTCACGGGCACAAAACTCTGGCCGAAAATATTCTCGCCCGGCATCGAACTTGGCGCATAGGCATGCACCGGCATCAGGAACTGGGCGATGCGCCAGTAGATGTTGTCGGTCCCGGTGAGCCGTCCGCCGGCAACGGTCAGGCCGGCCTCGTGCGGATTGATCTTGATCACCGGGCGCGGGTCCTCGGCGATCCAGCGCATGTGGTCGGTCGCGACCCGTACAAGCGGATTCACAAAGTGTTTCTTGATGTCGAGGATCTCGTTCTCTTCCTTCTCGAAGGAGAGATGCGCGAAGGTGAAATGCGCGGTGTCGATCGAGCCTTCCAGCGCCTGCACCCAGTTGCAGTCCTGCCACTTCTTGGTGACGTAACGGTGCGAGGGCGGCAACAGCGCCATTTCGAGCGCGGGCAATTCCGGCATCTGCTCAACCGGGCCCATATAGGCCCAGATCATGTCGCCCCACTCGCGCACCGGGTAGGACTTGATGCGGATCAGGTCCTTGGCGTTGAGGTCGGGATAGGAGGTCGGCATGTCGACGCAGCGGCCGTCGGTATCGAACTTCCAGCCATGATAGACGCAGCGGATGCCGCATTCCTCGTTGCGCCCGAGCCAGAGATTGGCGCCGCGATGCGGACAATACTGATCGATGACGCCGACCACGCCGCGGGTGTCGCGAAAGGCGAGCAGTTCCTCGCCCATGACGACGATCTTCTTCGGCGTCCCGTCGGCCTCAGGCAATTCCGCCGACAGCAGCACCGGGATCCAGAAGCGGCGCAGCAACTCGCCCATTCCCGTTCCCGAACCACTCTCGGTGAGGAATTTGTTGTCTTCTGCGCGGAGCATGGGCGCCCTCCGGATTGATTATTGCTTTTGAGCCAAGACTGACGCAGGCAGAGCGGCGCGTCAACGTATCAGCGTCTCGCAGGGCGGATTACACCGGCCGTTCCCCCTTCACCGTCACGCGCGTGCCTGATCTTGTATGCGGCCAGTAATCCCACATCGCGCGATGCTGGGCGCAGCGGTTGTCCCAGAACGCGATGGCGTTTTCGGTCCAGCGGAAGCGGCACTGGAACAGCGGGTTCTCTGCATGCTGGTAGAGATAGGCCAGCATGGCGTCGCTCTCGTCGCGGGGAATGCCGACGATAAAGCGCGTGAAACCGCGGTTGACGTAGAGCGCCTTCCTGTCCGTCACCGGATGGGTGCGCACCACCGGATGCTCGGCGCGCGGATATTCCGGGCGGTCGGCGACGCCGTAATTGGCGTAGAGCCCGCGATAGGTCTGTTCGCCGTCGTGCAGCGCGGTGAGACCGTCGAGATAGGCCTTCATCCGGTCAGACAGCGCCTCATAGGCCGCGTACATGTTGGCGAACAGCGTGTCGCCGCCGCGCGGCGGGCATTGCTTGATGTAGAGGATCGAGCCCATCGGCGGCTCGACGTCGCAGGACACGTCGCTGTGCCAGCCCTCGCCATTGGCGCGCGGAGAATCCTTGTCGGCATGGATCTTCATCAGCGCCGGATCGCCCTCGTTCGGCGCCGCCGGATGGATGTGCAACTCGCCGAACTTGCGGCCGAAAGCCAGATGCTGGTCAGGGCTGATGTGCTGATCGCGGAAGAAGATCACGAGGTTTTCGGCGAGCGCCCGGTGGACTTCGTGCATCTGCCGGTTGGAGCGCGCGTCATCCGAGACGAGCTTTGCGATGTCGACGCCGGAAATTTCCGCGCCGATGATCGGGGTGAGTTTCTCGACGCCGATGGTCTCGTAGTGTTCGGCTTCGCCGGTGATGTGCCTATAACGCGGACCTTGTTTGCCGGACAACGAACTCATGGGTGTTCTCCCAACCATTCTTGATTGGGATCATCGTAGCGCGGATGTCGCGAAGCGCAATGCGCATGCTACTCAACTCGTCGTCCCGGCCCAAATGCGCAATTGCGCATCAGGAGCCGGGACCCATAGTCACCGAAACTGATTTTACGGAAAGAGATCGGCCACCTTGCTTGAGCCGATAGCACAACGCGGTATGGATCCCGGTGTTCGCCGGGACGACGGAGAGAGTTACTCCGCCGCCGTTGTCGCCGGCGCCTTGGCGCCCTTGCCGTAGCGCTGGTCGATGTAATCGATCACCAGCGCCTTGAAGTCGGCGGCGATGGCAGGTCCCCGCAGGGTGCGGAATTTCTTGCCGTCGACGAACACCGGAGCGGCCGGGGCTTCGCCGGTGCCGGGCAGCGAGATGCCGATATTGGCATGCTTGGATTCGCCGGGGCCGTTGACGATGCAGCCCATGACCGCGACGTTCAGTTCCTCGACGCCGGGATACTGCGTCTTCCAGCCCGGCATTTCCGTGCGGATGAAATCCTGAATCGAACGCGCCAGTTCCTGGAACGTGGTCGAGGTGGTGCGGCCGCAGCCCGGGCATGCCGCGACCAGCGGCACGAAGGTGCGGAAGCCCATGGTCTGCAGCAATTCCTGCGCGACCTGAACCTCGAGCGTACGATCGCCGCCGGGCTCGGGCGTCAGCGAAATGCGGATGGTGTCGCCGATGCCGTCCTGCAGCAGGATGCCGAGCGCCGCGGAAGACGCCACGATGCCCTTTGAACCCATGCCGGCTTCGGTGAGGCCAAGATGGATCGCATAATCCGACCGCGAGGCGAGCGTCTGATAGACGGCGATCAGATCCTGCACGGCGGAAACCTTTGCCGAAAGAATCATCTTGTTCTTGGGCATGCCGAGTTCTTGCGCGCGCGCCGCCGACAGCAGTGCGGATTGCACCATGGCTTCGCGCGTCACCGCGCGGGCATCGCGCGGATTCGGCGAGGCGGTGTTCTCGTCCATCAGCTTGGTCAGCAGTTCCTGATCGAGCGAGCCCCAGTTGGCGCCGATCCGGACTGCCTTGTCGTTCTTGTTGGCGATCTCGATGATGTCGGCGAATTGGGTGTCGCGCTTGTTCTTGAAGCCGACATTGCCGGGATTGATGCGGTACTTGTCGAGCGCCTCTGCGCAGGCCGGATATTCGGCGAGCAGCTTGTGGCCGATGTAGTGGAAATCGCCGATCAAGGGCGTGGTGATGCCGCGCTTGCGCAGGCCGTCGCGGATGTGCGGAACGGCAGCGGCAGCCTCCTCGCGGTCGACCGTGATGCGCACCATCTCGGAGCCGGCGCGCGACAGCGCCGCGACCTGCGCGATGGTGCCTTCGATATCGGCGGTATCGGTATTCGTCATCGACTGCACGACGATCGGCGCGCCTCCGCCGACGGCGACATTGCCGACCATGACCTGGGTGGTTTGATGCCGGGCCCTGGGGCCGGCGATGTCGTCTTGCGGGATCATTTCGGGCTTGTTCATGGGGGTCTCGAATATCAGGTTTTGGTGACATTCACCAAGGGGGCGGCAAAAGCGCAGTGCGCCTCGTCACATAACGAAACTTTGTTTGTCTACTCAATGGCTTACATCGGCCACGGCGATCGAAGGCAAGGCAAAAAGCCCGATCTCCCTTACCCCGCTATATTGGACAGGAATCGCGGAATTGAAAGGGCGGGCGTTCCCTCCGCCGCCTTTTCATAGCCCCAACAAGGACCTAGCATCAGCCCAAAATAACGGGAGGCAACCATGTCGGGGCGGAACGAACTCATCTCCACTGCGGAACTCGCTGATATCTCGGGTCAGGCCGACCTGCGCCTGTTCGATTGTACCACCTATCTCGAAACGGCCCCCGAAGGCAGCAGCCAGCCTTATCTCGCCGTGCCCGGTCGCCACACCTTCGAGGCCGGGCATATTTCAGGCGCGGATTTTCTCGACCTGCAGGGCGAGTTCTCCGACCCCGATAGCGAGCTCCGCTTCATGATGCCGGATGCCGCGCACCTCGAACACGCCTTCGGCCGCCACGGCGTGTCCAACGCCAGCCGGGTGGTGCTGTACAGCATCGGCACGCCGATGTGGGCGACGCGGTTCTGGTGGATGCTGCAATCGCTCGGCTTTGCGAACGCCGCGGTGCTCGACGGCGGGCTCGACAAATGGAAGCTCGAGGGACGCCCGCTCGAAACCGGACCTGCAAAGGGATATCCGCAGGCAACATTCACCGCAAAACCCAGGAGCGGATTTTTCGTCGACAAGCACCAGACGCTGGCTGCTTCCTCCGAGCGCGGCACCGTCGTCGTCAACGCGCTCGGCCCGCAGTTCCACAAGGGATTGGAGCCCAGCCGCTATGGAAGACCTGGCCGCGTGCCCGGCAGTTGCAACGTGTCGGCGGCGACCCTGCTCGATCCGCAGACCAAGGCCTTCATCCCGCTTAGCGAGGCCGAGGCCAAGTTCAAGGCGCAGGGCATCACCAAGGAAAAGCGCGTGGTCGCCTATTGCGGCGGCGGCATCTCGGCCACCGTCGACCTGTTCCTGCTGCACCGGCTCGGTTATGGCAACCTCACCCTCTACGACGGCTCGATGGGCGAATGGGCCAAGGATGCGTCGCTGCCGATCGAGGTGGGGTAAACTTTTTCCCCATCATTGCGAGCGCAGCGAAGCAATCCATCTGTCGGCGTGCGCTGAAAGATGGATTGCTTCCTCGCTATCGCTCCTCACAAGGACGGGGATGCAGTTGAGATTCAACGGCAAGAGCTACGGCGGCACGTTCGGATCGGGCATGACCTTCGGATCCGGCTTGTTGACGAGATAGAGCCCGGCGATGACCAGAACGGCCGCCACGCCGAAAGCAATTGTCAGCGTATCGTGCATGATGAAATAAGCCGCGACCACGCCAAACAGCGGCGTGACGAAGGTGAACGATGACAGCTTGCTCGCCGAATAGGTCTTTATCAGCGCGAACCAGATCACGAAGGTGCACCCCACCACCCAGAACGCCTGATAGGCCAATAGCGAGATCGACAGTGCACTCGGCATGTGGGTGATCTTCTCCCCGAACAGTAGCGATGCGCAGCCGAGTATCGGGATCGACACCGCAACCTGATAGCTTAGCGCTTTTTCCGGTGCCGCGTTACGCAGCTTCGTGCCCTTGGCGATCAGCGTGGTGGCGCCCCACAGCGCGCCGCCGGCGACCACCAGCAGGTCGCCGAGCAATACCGTCGCATCGACATTCGGCTGCGGCACGCCGATCGCGAGCGCGACGCCGGCAAAGCTCAGGGCCAGCCCACCCCATTGCAGGGCACTCAGCCGCTCCCCAAGAAACTGATAGGAGCCGAGCGCGACGAAGAACGGCGCGGTGTAGAGAAATACCGCCGCGCGCGAGGCTGTGGTAAACACCAACCCGGAAAAGATCAGCACGAACTCGATGCCGAACAACGTGCCTGCAAACAGGCCGGGCCACAGCGAGCCGTCGCGTTCGAAGAATTTTACCCCGCGCAGCCAGCCGGCGATGAGCATGACCGGCAGGGCGCCCACCGAGCGGATCAGCGCCTGCATCATCGGCGGCACATCGGGCAGCGCGAGTTTTACCGCGATCTGGTTGAACCCCCAGCTCAAGCACAGCATCAGCACCAGGGCGATGGCGCCCGGGCCGAGCGCACGCCCATGGGACGGTGATATCTTTTCGGCGGGCATCGTTCCTCGTGGCGCGGCTTGAACGCCGCGTTGTTGTTATTTCTGACAGTGCGCGCAGGTGCCGGCGATCTCGACGACGGATAGTTTTGGCGCGAAGCCGGACGCCCGCGCCGCCGCATTGAGGCTTTGCGCTACCGGCGCA
>PNLC01000263.1 GCA_013822885.1 Bradyrhizobium sp. | reverse complement strand
TTGATAGCCGACATTGCCGCTGACACGGGTGGCGCTGCCGAAACTGTGGTCACGGAAGCCGTCTGCAGCTTGAGTTGAGGCAGTGACAAAACCGTCCCAAGGGCCGTTGGCGCCGCCGACATTGGCTTGCAACCGCTTGAACCCGAATGCGCCGGCATCAGCCGACACCCCGTTCGGCCACGGCCACGGATCGCGGCCGGTCGGCATTACGAAATTGATGGCGCCACCGAGCGAGTTGGCGCCGAACTGCAGCGCGTTGGCCCCCTTCCAGACTTCGACGTACTTATAGGCGGTGGGATCGATCTCCTGAAAATCGCCGTAGCCGTCGGCGGTGTTCATCGGAATGCCGTCCATGTAGAGCTGCACGCCGCGCAAATGGAAATTGCGCGACAGGCCGGAACCCCGGATCGAGAGCCTTGTGTCGTCGCCCCATTTCGGCTGGGCAAAGACGCCGGGCACATAATCGAGGATGTCCTTGATCGTATTGGCGACCGTCGAATTCCGGTAGGCCTCGGCCGACACGATCGCGACGCCACCCGGCGTGTTGTTGATCTCGCTCAGCGCCTGCTGGGCGCTGAGCACCGCCAGCGCGCCGCGAACACCCTGTCCCTGATCGCTGGGGACCTGCGTCGGGCTGACGGGATTGCGCGCCTGCCGGGTGGTACGCGCGGACTGCGCCGCATTGCGCGGCGGACGAGCCCTGACGGCGCGTTTCTGCTCGGGCGCCGTAACTGTCACGGGTGGGAGAGTTGATCGCTCGGTCTGGGCTTCAGCGCCAAACGGAGCGACAAAAAGGGCAGCCGATGCCAGCAGCGAGCTGTGCAACAGCCCAGCGGGCGGCGAGATACGAAACATGGAAAAATTCCTGACGCCAGCTCAGTGGCCGGCTTGAATGACTGCATTACCGGCACGGCGGTAGCCGCACCGATCATCGGGATGTTCGGCTCGTCAGGAAATGGAGGGCGGCGCTCGCGCCTGCGCGTGCGAGCCGGCGCGGGCCGGCGGCATCTGGTCGGTAGCTTCCAGCCATGTGATGCGCTGGTATTGGCGTTGAAGAACGAAAAAAACAGACGGGGGCGGATCGACCGCAACACCGCCGCCATGACCGACGCCGCAGAACACGCAGCAATTGGCGCCATGCTGCGGATTGGCCTTATCTTTCTGCAAGGCGTCCTGCGAGGACACCATTCCGGAGCAGATCGTAGCCATATAGAGCGGATCAGAGACCGCGTACGCGACCGCGCGAAATGCCCCGATCGGCGCGATCAACTGCACCATGATAGAGAGCAGTACGATTGGAATTAGAGTTTCCAGTCGCCGTCGCATGTTTGTCCCCGTAGCCATGTGCCTCGTATCATCCTTTGCTACGGTATGCTGATACGAACGTCGCCTTCATTTGCTTGCGGCGGTTTGCTGCTGCTCGAACCATTTTTCGATGTCCGCCATTTCGGCGGAGCCCTCGATCGTCGTGGTATCGCCGCTGCGGGAAATCAGGATGGTGCGCGGGATCTCGCCCTGCCAGGCCGGATCGATTTCGAACCGTAACCGCTCGACGAAGCCGTCGTCGAAGATCCAGTTTTCCGCGGTGCCCAGCCCGGCTTTTTCCAGCATCGCGCGCGCCGCGGACGGGAGATTGGGAACGAGGTCCGCGCTGATCGTCACCATGTCGATGGCGACATGCTCCTTCATGAACTGCCCGAGCAGCGGCAGCTCCACCTTGCAGGGGCCGCATGTCACGCCCCAGAAATGCACGATGGTGGGCCGGCCGGCATGGGCGCGCTGGATCTCCTGCCAGCTCCCGCGTCCGAACGGCTTCAGTTGAGACGCCACCTCTGCAGCCGGCGCGGGCGCAAGCAGGACAAACCAGAATATCGCGGCAAGCACGGCACGCTTCATGACTCGTCTCCGATCGCCAGCAGCCGATAGCCGTCGGCCTTGGTCATCCAGGAAAGGTAGGTCTTGTGTCCATCGCTGACCAGCAGCGGGTGATCGGAGGTGTCCGTCGTCGTGGCGATCGCGACCGGCTTCGACCAGCTTTTGCCGGCGTCATGCGAGGTCATCGCGTTGACCGTGGTCTTCTCGCCATCGAACTCCTTCCAGACCATGAAGGTGCCGCGCGGGCCGGCGAGAACGTAGGGCCGGGTGGGGTTGCGATCGGCGCGGCCGATCGCGGTCGGTTCGGAGAACGTGCGGCCCTCATCTTCCGAGCGGGCATAGAACAGCCCCTTGCGCGCCTTGCCGTTGGTGTACCAGGTCACGTGATAGGCGCCCGCGGCCGAGATCGAAATGCTCGGCCCATGATGCGGGCATGCGGAAATCTGCCAGTCGTCCTTGCTGACGCGGCGGACCTCGCCCGGCGCCGCCGGATCGGTAAACGTCATGACAGCGTGATCACGCACGCCGCCCTCAAATATGTTCCGGAACACGACCACGGGCCGGCCGGGACCGGCGAACGCCAGGCCGAGCCGGCAGCACTCGCAGGTGTTGTCGGTGGCCAATTGCGCCTCGGCATAAGTAGCGCCACCGTCTTTCGACGAGGCGAAGAACAGCCCTGCTCCCTCGTACTTCCTGCCTTCCTGCTTCGCCGGCACCCGGTTCCGCTTGTCAATCCAGGCGGCGAACACCGAACCATCAGCATCCAGCCCCAGCGCCACGAAACGCTGGCTCTCATTGTTCGAGGTGATCGGCTTCGGCTCGGCAAAGCTTTTGCCGCCATCGGCAGACTTCGCGGCGAGCACCTGGCCGTTGAACGCCTTGTCCCTGAACAGCGAAAACGCCAGCGCAATACCGCCATTCTTCCCGACGACGATCTGGGGACGCGCATCCGGACCCCAATCGAGGTTGAGCTTTTCCTTTGTCACCTGGACCGGCGTCGAAAAGCTGCGCCCCGCGTCGCTCGAACTCGCCACCGAGATCTTGCCTCCGGCCATCCACGCGAGCCACAGCGTTCCGTCAGTTGCAAAGGCAGGCGTGACTTTCGACGCGCACCGCAGCACGACATCCTCGCACGCCGCTTCCGAGGCATGCTGATGATGGCTCATCTGTGCGCCGGCCGCCGTGTGCCACAGCGCGAAGGCGAGCGTTGCGAGCAATCCCGTTCGCAGCATGGCTTTGGCTCCGCTGTTGGTCATCCCAATCATTTGAACGCCACTTTCATTCCCGCCACGAACGCACGCGGCGAACCCGCGTAGATCGAACCCGTGGTGTTCGCCAGCACGTTCGCGAGATTTTGAGCGCCGCCTGTCGTGACCGTGTTGCCGATATTGTTGGCGGAAGCGATGTAAGTCCGGTCGAACACGTTCCTGACTTCGAAGAACAAATTCAGCGACTTGAAGTAATCGGAAGTCAGATCCGTCTTGTAATGGACGTTGAGATTGACCAGTTCGTAGCCCGGCGCCTTTAACAGGTTGGCGTTGTCCATGTAGAACGAGTCCTTCCACTGCACCTCGACGAAGCCGCCCAGACCCGCAAGCGGTCCCCACATCTGGTCATAGCCGAGCCGCGCCGTGAGTTCGTTCGGCGAGACGCCGGGAATCTTGTTGCCGGCGCGGTTGAAGCTGAAGACGGCGCCGTTGGTGAGGTTCTCGGTGTACTCGGTGTAGACTTCATCGAGATAGGTATAGGCCGCCGCAAACCGCCAGCCGGGATAGAACTTCCAGTCGGCGGCGATCTCCACCCCGCGGTGTTCTGATCTCGGCGCATTGAACGTGAAGCTCGCGTTAGGAGCACCCACCGGGGTGGCCTGCGTCACCAACTCGTTCTTGAAGAATTCGTAGAAGCCGGTCGCGCTCAGCGTGAAGGTATTGTTCGGCGTCCAGTCGAAACCAATGTCGTAGCCGAGGTTCTGCTGCGTCTTCAGTTCTGTATTGTTGCCGTTCTGACCGTTCGAAAGGACGAACAGGTTTCCGGCTTGCGGTGTTCCGTAGCCGGTGGCAACGCGGCCACGAAACTGCCACTCGGGATTCAACTTGTAGACCAGCGCGAATTCGGGGGCTGTGTTCTGAAATTGCCGGTCAGCGGTGATCGGGGGGCCGATCGTCGGCGTCGGGACGTTCACGGTGTTGTATCGGTAGGCGGTGTTGATCCCCCTGAGCTGCGTTGTTTCCCATCCGATCCCTGCTACCGCCGTCATGCTCGGGTTGAGCTTGAGTTCCTGGCGCGCCCGAACGCCATAGTTCGAGGTGTCGCTGAACGTATTGCTCTGCAGCAGTCCGAGCGTGGCGTTGCCGCCCGGCATGACATTGCGCGAGTCACTGGACGCGGTCAGCGTATTGTACCAGCCACCGAAATACGTGGTCGACTCCATCCCGAATATTTCGCCGCGCTTGGTGATATCGCTCATGTAGTTGTACGACGGGAAGTCGCCGATCGCGCTGGTCGCACCTGTCGGCTGGTTGATGTTGCGGTCGTCGAACACGAACTGGTTGCGCCAGGTCGTCGTGTTGTCGAAATCGTGCTCCCAGCGGCCGCCGACGATGGTGCGGCGATCCTCGCGGCCAAGTCCTGCCTGCACCGCGGTAACCGGGCTCCGCGTACCGTTGAAGCCGTTGTTGAACAGCGACACCGATCCGCAACCGGCCACGCTGACAAACTCGCAGCCCTGCTGGAACGGGTTCTGATTGTACTGGTTCAGCGACAGCCGGATCGGCAGCCTGGTTTCGAGGTTGTTGTTGATGAACTTGACCGTAAAACGATCGTCGGGCGTGGCGTGCAGCGTGCCGAGAAAATTGACCGTCTGGGTGTTGTACCAGCTGTTCTGGATGAAGCCGTCGCCCCGCGCATCGCTCGCAAACAGCGAGTACTCGAAATTGCTTACCTTCTTGCCCGCCGTCAGGTAGTTGGTGAGATAGCCGAAGCTGCCGCCGTCCGCGCCGTATTCGACGCCGTCGATGGTCCGTCCCGGGCGGGTGCGGAAATTGAGCGCACCGCCGGTCGCGTAATTGCCATAGAGCGCCGACGACGGCCCCCGGATGACGTCGATGGCGCTATAGGCGCGCGGATCGATCAGGTCGCTGCGGGACAGCCCGTCCGGCTGCGTCACCGGGAACCCGTCCTCGAAGATCACGATATTGCGGATGGCAAAACCGTTGCGGGCGTTGGAACCGCGGATCGAGATGCCGATATCGCGCGGCCCGTTGCCCTGCTTCACCGATATGCCGGGGCTCTCGCGCAGCACGTCGGCTACCGTCACGGCCGGCCGGTTGTCGAACTGGCTGCGGTCGATGGTCGTCTCGGTCTGGCCGGTCGGCGCCTGGTAGAGCAGCGCCCGCGCCACGCTCGGGGTGATGCCTGCCGTTTGCGAGACGGCCGGCGGCGTCGCCGAAGGCGGCCTCGCCTGTTGTGTCCTCGCTGACGTGCGAGTGGCCGGCTTCCGCGCCGCAGGCCTCGGGGTCGCGACGCGCGGAGCATCGACGGTCACCGCCGGCAACGCGGTCTGGGCTTTCGTGTTCGACGGCGTCAGGGAGAGCGCGCTGCCAAGCACAAGCAGGCTCGCGCTGCCCAAGGCACGATGGGGATACATCAAGATATTCCTGACAACCGGCTCGCTGGCCGGCATTAATGACTGCACCAACCGGCACGGCTGTAGCCGCGCCGATCATTTTGGGTGTTCTTGAGTCGTCAGGAAATCGAAGGTGGCGCGCGCGCCTGCGCGTGCGAGCCGGCGCGGGAGGCAAACAGATCCGGCGTGAACTCGGTCCACACCACGCGCGCGGGATCGCGATCGCGCGATATCGCAGCCGCAGTCTGCGGCACGTCGACCGGCACGCCGGTCTGCAGCACGCTGCAAACCGAGCAGCAGCCGTCATGGGCGCGGTGGGAAGTCGGGTCGGTCTGGCCGGCCCCGGGGGCACCAGCTCCGTGGCAGATGACGGCGCCGGCGAGCGGATCGGAGGCTGCGATGCTGGCCGCCCAGCAAGCACCGATGGGTGCTAAAATCTGCACCATCAGCGCAACCAGGATTATGGGCAGAAACTTCTTCAGCCGGCGCATCGAGAAACCATCCTGACCCCGACCTTAAATCACCCTGATAGTCCGAAGTCGAGATCAGGTTCCCGGAACTATGTTGCGGCTTCAAGGAAGAAACCGGGCGAAAACAGATGCATTTTGTAGCCTTCAGGAGGCGCCGTACGGGAATACCAAGCATCGGGGGTATCGAGCCTAAATACACAATCATAGGTGGCAAAATGCCGATCATTTCGCAGAATGCTGGAATTTTGAACAATCGTTGCTGAAAATGGTGACAAGACGAAAAAGATGGTCTACCAATTCGGGCTCAGGCTGGCCGAGAGGTTCAAGCTTGGTGGTCCAAGTCTCGGGAGGAGCCCTGACGCGCACAAGCAGCGTCGCCTCG
>PNLC01000262.1 GCA_013822885.1 Bradyrhizobium sp. | reverse complement strand
CTTCGGCAACGTGCAGCAGCAGTTCTTCCCGCTGTCGGAGCGGCCTGAATTGTTCCTGCAGTTGCGTCTGCCGGAAGGCACCGCCTTCAACGTCACGGAAAAGTCCGTCAAGAAGGCCGAGACACTGCTGAAGGACGACAAGGATATCGCGACCTACACTTCCTATGTCGGCCAGGGTTCGCCGCGCTTCTGGCTCGGCCTCAATCCGCAGCTTCCGAACGAGGCCTTTGCCGAGATCGTGATCGTGTCGAAGGACGTCGAGGCCCGCGAGCGGATCAAGGCGCGGCTCGAGAAGGCGGTCGGTGAGGGCGAACTGAGCGAAGCGCGCGTGCGCATCGATCGCTTCAATTTCGGTCCGCCGGTCGGTTTCCCGGTCCAGTTCCGCGTGATCGGCCCCGACCCCAACACCGTGCGCGACATCGCCTACAAGGTGCGCGACGTCATGAAGCAGAACAAGAACGTCGTGGAGCCGCAGCTCGACTGGAACGAGCAGTCGCCGTTCCTGAAGCTCGTTGTGGACCAGGACCGGGCGAGGGCGCTCGGCCTGACCCCGCAGGACGTCTCGCAGGCGCTCGCCATGCTGATCTCGGGCGCGCCGGTCACGACGATCCGCGACGGCATCGAGAAGGTCGGCGTGGTCGCGCGGGCCGTTCCGTCCGAGCGGCTCGACCTCGGCCGCGTCGGTGACTTGACCGTGACGTCACGCAATGGTGTCGCCGTGCCGCTGCAGCAGATCGCCAAGATCGAGTATGCGCACGAGGAACCGATCATGTGGCGGCGCAACCGCGACATGGCGATCACGGTGCGCACCGACGTCGTCGACGGCGTGCAGGCGCCCGACGTCACCAACCAGATCTGGCCGAAGCTGACTGAGATCCGCGACAGCCTCGAGCCGGCCTACCGGATCGAGCCGGGCGGCGCGTTCGAGGAATCTGCCAAGGGCAACGCCTCGATCTTCGTGCTGTTTCCGCTGATGGTGATCGTGATGCTGACGCTGCTGATGATCCAGTTGCAGAGCTTCTCGCGCCTGCTGCTGGTGTTCCTCACCGCGCCGCTCGGCATCGTCGGCGCCTCGCTCGGCCTCAATATCGCCAACCAGCCGTTCGGCTTCGTGGCGCTGCTCGGGCTGATCGCGCTGGCCGGCATGATCATGCGCAACGCGGTGATTCTGGTGGACCAGATCGAGGCTGACGTTTCGCAGGGCCTGACCCGCAAGGAGGCCATTGTCGAAGCCACCGTCCGGCGTGCCCGTCCGGTGGTGCTGACCGCGCTGGCCGCCATCCTTGCCATGATCCCGCTGTCGCGTTCCGCCTTCTGGGGGCCGATGGCGATCACGATCATGGGCGGCCTGTTCGTTGCAACCTTCCTGACCTTGCTCTACCTGCCTGGGCTCTACGCTCTCTGGTTCAGGAAGAGCCTGGATGAAAGCGGCCAGCCCGAACAGCCTGATCTCGCGCCGCAACATCAGATCAAGGAACAGGTCAAGGGTCCGCACGCAATTCCGCTTGCCGACGCCGCAGAATAATTGAACATTGAGAACTGAGATGACGCTTACTTCGGAAAATGTCGAGACTGACACACGGGAGCGGATTCTCGTGGTGGCGGAGCGTCTGTTCCGGCAAATCGGCTACCAGAAGACGACGGTTGCCGACATCGCCAAGGAACTGCGGATGAGCCCCGCCAACGTCTATCGCTTCTTCGACTCGAAGAAGTCGATCCACGAGGGCGTGGCGCGGACGCTGATGGGCGAGGTCGAAGTCGAGGCGCAGCGCATCGCCCGGGAGCCCGGGCCGGCGGCGGTCCGCCTTCGCGAGATGATGAAGACCATCCACCGCATGAACACCGAGCGCTATGTCGGTGATTCCAAGCTGCATGAGATGGTCGAGATCGCGATGGAGGAGGACTGGGACGTCTGCGTCGCCCATATGGAGTGTATCGCCTCGACCCTCGGCGTTGTGATCGCGCAAGGGGCCGCCACCGGCGAATTCGAGGCGCCGGACCTGCAACTGGCCTCGCTCTGCGCCTGCACCGGGATGATGCGCTTCTTCCACCCGCAAATGATCGCGCAATGCGCCAACAAGCCGGGCCCCACGATCGACCAGATGATCGATTTTGTCATCGCCGGCCTGTCGCCGCGCGGCAAGGCGAACTGAACCGGACACCACTCGCTGCTTGACTCCGCCGTCATTGCGAGCGAAGCGAAGCAATCCATTGGCTTCGCGCGACGTGGCATGGATTGCCGCGTCGCTTTCGCTCCTCGCAATGACGGAAGAGTCCCGGCGTGACAACCAAAGACCTGCACTACTACGAGCCGAAGAACGGCCACGGCCTCAAGCACGATCCCTTCAACGCCATCATCGCCCCGCGCCCGATCGGCTGGATCTCCTCGCGCGATGGTAGCGGCAACATCAACCTGGCGCCCTACAGCTTCTTCAACGCCTTCTGCTATGTGCCGCCGATCATCGGTTTTTCCTCGACGAACTGGAAGGATAGCGCGGGCAATATCCAGGACACCGGGGAATTCGTCTGGAATCTCGCCACCATGGATCTGGCGAAGCAGATGAACGCCACCGCAGCCCATGTCGCCCGAGATGTCGACGAGTTCAAGATCGCGGGCCTTACGGCCGCGCCCTGCAAGCTCGTCAACGTGCCGCGCGTGGCCGAAAGCCCAGTTGCCTTCGAATGCAAGCTGACCCAGATCGTCCAGTTGCAAGGCGCCAATGGCGAGAAGGCCCAGGCCTGGGTCACCTTCGGCGAGGTCGTCGCCGTGCACATCGACAAGGACTTCATCAAGGACGGCGTCTACCAGACCGGGCTCGCCCACCCGATCGTCCGCGCCGGCCGCCGCGGCGACTATTTCGAGATCAAGCCGGAAAACATGTTCGAGATGATCCGACCGGATTGATTTCGCGTAACCGGCGACTCCCACGGAACTCCGCGCCGTCCAAATCCTTATCAGACGTGTTTCGGAGATTACCATGATCCGCTTGTTTGCCGGAATAATCTTGCTCGCCTGCCTCGTTGCTCCAGCTCTGGCCGGCCCCGACGCTGCATCGGTCAACAACGCCGAATTCAAGGGCAAGGCGCCGGCCGACGACAGGATTCATCCTGCGGTTGTCAAGGCGCAGGTGCTTCTCGACCGCGCCAGCTTTTCTCCCGGCGAAATCGACGGCAAGCTCGGCGAGAACGCCGAAAAAGCCCTTAAGGCATTTTCTGAATCCAAGGGCCTCACCGCAGGCAAACAGCCGCTGACTTCCGAAGTCTGGGACGCCCTGCTTGCCACCAGTTCGGAGCCTGTAGTCATCGACTACAAGATTACGGAGAAGGACGTCAAAGGGCCGTTCCTGGAAAAGCTTCCCGCGAAGATGGAAGACATGAAGGAGCTGAAGTCGCTGGATTACACCAGCCCGCGCGAGGCCCTCGCCGAAAAATTTCACATGAGCGAAGGGCTGCTCGACGCGCTCAATCCCGGCAAGAAATTCGACGAGGCCGGCCAGACCATCTCGGTAGTGAATACCCTGCTGCCAAAGGACACAAGTGCCAAGTCAAGTGCCAGGCCGAAGCAGGCCAAACGACCGGTTACGCGGGTGGAGGTCGACAAGGAAGCCCAGACGGTCAAGGTCTTCGGCGATGCAGGCGAGTTGATCGCCTTCTTCCCGGCGAGTGTCGGCAGCGACGAGAAGCCAACGCCAGGCGGCGTACTCAAGGTGACATCGATCGATGCGCGCCCGAACTATCGCTACAATCCGGACTACAAGTTCAAGGGCGTGAAGTCCAAAGAGGCCTTCACCATCAGACCGGGGCCGAACAACCCCGCGGGCTCTCATTGGATCGGCCTGTCGTCGGAAAGCTATGGCATTCACGGCACGCCAAACCCCTCGAAGGTCAGCAAGTCGGAATCGCACGGCTGCGTACGCCTCACCAACTGGGACGTCGACAGGCTGGCGAAGCTCCTGAAGAAGGGCACGGAAGTCGCGTTCATCGAGCGCGAGGCGGCCAACAGGAAGTGACCGTCTGGACTGCTCGTTCTGAACTGGAATCGCCACCGTCTCTGCCAACGATCATTTGCAATCTTGCGCGCGAGTAGCGAAAATGCCGGCATGCCGCGTGCATCCTTGCTGAAGAATATCAGGCGCCTTTACGAGGGCGCAACGCCGGAGGGCGTTCGCTTCCGCTACGCCCTTCTGGTGTTCGATATCGTAACCGTCACCTTCATTATTGCGACGTCGTTTCTTCCTTCCAACGACATCACGGAAGCGCTTGACGTCCTTTTCGGTGTCGTGATCCTCGCGGATTTTTCTGCACGGCTGGTCGCCAGCCGGAACCGTCTGCGCGAATTCACCCGCTTCTCGACCTGGGCGGATATCGTCGCGATCATCTCATTCCTGGCGCCGCTCGCCGGGGAGGCCGGAGGCTTTCTGCGCGTTCTGCGAACGCTGCGGCTGTTGCGCGACTACCAGATGCTGGCGCGGTTGCGCGAAGACAGCTCGTTCTTCCGGCGCAACGAGGAAGTCATCTTTGCCATCACCAACCTCGCCGTGTTCATCTTCGTGATGACTGCGATCGTCTACGAAACGCAGAAGTTTCGCAACGATCAGATCGCGAATTATGCCGACGCGCTTTATTTCACGGTTACGGCGCTGACGACGACCGGCTTCGGTGACATCACCTTGTCGGGAACAACCGGCCGCATGATCACCGTCGTCATCATGATTTTCGGCGTCACCCTGTTCTTCAATCTTGCCCGCGCGCTGTTGACCCCGCACAAGGTGCGGTTTTCCTGCCCGACCTGCGGACTGCAGCGTCACGACAGCGATGCGGTGCACTGCAAGGCGTGCGGCAACGTGTTGAACATTCCGGATGAGGGCTTGACGTAAGAGAGCCGGCATCGCGCTGGTGCGTGAGTGAACAAAAAAGACCGCCCGGAGGCGGTCTTTGCATTCTCGATATGCGCCGATGTGCGCTGCTCGTTACTTCCAGTTGCCGTTTGGCAGTCGGCCGTGAAACGGCGTGTTGCGGCAATGGCCATACGGTCCGCGCCAGAACCCGGGAGGGCAGCCGTTGTCGGCCGGCCGAAATTCGATCTGGTATCCGCCTCTCGGAAGGGGACCGGTGTATGGCGTATCCCGGCAATGGCCCCAGGGGCCGCGCCACCAGCCCGGGCCGCATCCTTCAGCAGCGATTGCCGGTTCGATTGCAATCACCGACGACCCCATGATGAGGGCGGCCGCAAGAGCGAGGCCGATACGTGACTTCAACATTCTCGATTTTCCTTTTTTGTTTTTGATCAGACCGGACAGTGAATTCCGCACAACCGCCGAGGCCGAGCGCAGCCGTTATGGCGGGTGTGCGGAGGTCGTATTCTGCGCGGCTCGGCATTGCAAATACGGGATCGATATGGCGCCATAGCCGCAAACGATACCTAGGGATTTGCCTAACAGTCTGTTGCGGTCGCCAGGCCGGGCGCAATGTTCTGCATGGCAGTGCTGCGGTGAGCGATGCATGCCTGCCATGGTTGCAGAAGCGGTGATCTCTCGCTTCATGGCATGACTTGCCACGGCTACCTAGCGTTGCAAGAGGGTGCGGGCAAGGTTGAAAGCAATTCTCGCAACCAGAAGCAGTTCATACTAACCTCAAGTTGCCAGGTCCGATCAACGGCCGGCGCACACAGGGAGGATGCGATGACACACCGGGAGCAACGCGATCCACAGCAGCAGTGCGATCCAGCAGACACGGTTTCACGACGAACGCTCGTCCACGGTCTGGCGATCGCCGCCGGCGCCACAATGGCCGGGCTCGGCGGCGCACTGGCGCAAGGCGGACCTCAAGGCGGACCAGTGGCGCCGCCGTCCACGATCACGAGCCCGCCGCGCGATTTCAGTCCGCGCGGCGCGCCGACCACCTATTTCTGGGATCCCGACATTCTCGCGGTCGACCCCTCGTTCAACGACCTCGCCCAGCCCAACACGGCGATCAAGCGCCTGCATACCGGGCTGTTGTGGGCCGAGGGCCCGGCCTGGAGCGCGCAGGGCCGCTATCTGCTGTGGAGCGACATTCCCAACAACCGGCAGATGCGATGGTCGGAGGACGACGGTCATATCAGCGTGTTCCGCGCGCCGTCCAACAACTCCAACGGCAATTCGTTCGATTTCCAGGGCCGGCAGCTCTCCTGCGAGCATCTCACCCGCCGCGTGGTGCGCTATGAGCACGACGGCACCGCGACCGTGCTGGCGGACAATTTCGGCGGCAAGAAGCTCAACTCGCCGAACGACGTCGTCGCCCATCCGGATGGCAGTTATTGGTTTACCGACCCGCCCTATGGCGGTCAGCTCTATGAGGGCGCGCCCGATGTCGCGGGAGGCCCGAGCAACACCG
>PNLC01000261.1 GCA_013822885.1 Bradyrhizobium sp. | reverse complement strand
CGTCGCTTGCGCTCCTTCGCAATGACGATGGAGCAGAATTACTGCCTCGCCAGCGCCAGCGAGAACTCGCCATTGCGCACGCGCCCTGGCAGGCCCTCCACGAATTTCACCACGGCGTCCTCGCCATAGGTCGAGACCAGTTCGGCGAGTGCGGTGAACAGGCTCGCCTGCGCCAGGCAATCGCCCTCGACCCCGTCGTGCCGGGCCTCTGCCCAGGCTTCATTGAGATAACCGAGCGCCGCCTGCTTCTGCTCGTGGTCGGCAAGCGGCTCGCGAGCAATCGAATAGGATACTGGGGGACGCATGAGACTCGACGAAAAATCTGCGCGCGATCCAGGGCGGAACGCGTCGAACCGGCGAAGCTGTAGCATGCGGGGCCAGCCCGCCTAGGCTACATCTTTAGGAAGGGTTAACGGTTGCCCGAATTCGAGGCGGACCGAGAGCCGACCGGCTGCGCAGACCGCTTCAGCCAATACAGCCCAGGATCGCAGGCGGCGTGGCGCAGACATGCTGCGCGCCCGCTTCCAGCAACTCATCCCGGCTGCCGTAGCCGTACAGCACGCCGATGCCCTTTCACGCCGTTGTCTTGGCGCCGATCATCAGGGTACGGGTGATGCCGGCTTGGGGTCCGTCAGGGTGCCATCGAGGTCGAAGAAAATCGCGTCCATGATCAGTTCGCATAGCGCGCGGTGAGGTCGCGCGAGATCTTGGAGCCTTCCTCGATATATCTGCGGATCGCGACCGAGGCCGCGGGCGTGCAGGTGCGGTAGGTCTGCTGAAAACCGTTATAGCCGCGGTTGAAGCCCGCAATCATGCGGGCGCGGCGGTCGCCGGAAGGCGTTTCGGCGTCGATCAGCGCCTGCATCTCGTTGCGCCATTTGGCGCCTTCATTGCTGCCGCAGATGCCCCTGAGATAGTGCAGGGTGCCGAGGATTTCCGCCAGCCGCTGCAGGTCGCCATCAAACGGCGCGGCCGCGTCCTCGGCGCGCGCGGGGGCCAGGTGACATGCCGAGATGAGGATGAGGGCTGCGAGAAGGTGCTTGAGCATTTGGGGCCGATATGCCTCTTCAATACGCCCGAGGCAAGGCGTGCGGCGATGGAAGTTCACCCTTCAAACGAGCTTCCGGGCGGCTTCGATGACCTCCAGCAGTCCGCCGGTGACCTGGAGATCGCCGATCGCCTCGGGAGCCAGCCATTTGAAATCGTCGTGCTCGTCGTTCAGAACCGGTTCCCGGGCTGTCCAGCGCGCCGCGAACGACATGATCACATAATGTCCGCCGCCGGAATTTCCCGGCAGCACCTCGCGCCAGCCGGCGAGCCCCAGAATCTCCACCCTCAACCCGGTTTCCTCATCGACCTCGCGATGCAGCGCCGTGTGCAGCGATTCGCCGAATTCGACCCGGCCGCCCGGGAAAGAATAGAAGCCCTTGCCCGGCGAGCGCTTGCGTCGGACCAGCAGGATCTTCCCGTCACGAAAGATCGCGCCGCTGACGGCGAGCTGTGGACGGGTCGGCTGCGCGGATGAGGCCAAGGCGTGATCCGGAAAAGCAGACAATCGCTCTGGAGGCGGATCGGATCGTTCTCGATCAGAACGATGTGGTTCTAATGATTCGAGATGATGGTTTCAATGTTCGCGTCGGAATTGCCGTTGATGACGCCGCCCGCCAGTGCGACCAGCGGCTTGACCCAGGCGGCGGCCTGTTCGGCGAGCGTAGCGCGGGTCTTGTCCTGCTGCGCCTCGCGCATCGCCGCACCCACCGCGGTCAGGATCGAGGTCATGCTCGCAGTGAGATTGTCGAAATCGGTTCGAATTTTGGGATCGGCGGCTTCATACGCTTCGATCGCGAGGTCACGGGCCTTGAAGTTGGAAGCCCAGAAATGTTCGGCGTAGGACAGCGGCGACCAGCTCAGGAAGTCCTCCGCGCATTCCGGCATGTCCGGCACCATCTCAAGCAGCATGACGGCTTCGTTGAAGTGATTCAGATAATCTGTCGCAAGCCCGGTGCGCGGATTGATGTTGGCAGCCTTCAACTGCGCCGCGCGAGCCTCATCAATGAGGCCCGTCGGTGGCGGTCTCGGGCGATCTGATCGCGCGGGTGTGGAAGCAGCTGCAGTCATCAGTTCCACTGTTGGCATCTGGGGTTAACACGCACTAAACGGCGCGATATCTTGGACAGATAATGTGTGGTCGCTTCGTCATTACCTCGCCGCCGGCGGCGCTTCGGCAGATATTCCGCTATGTCGAACAGCCGAATTTCCCGCCACGGTATAATATCGCACCGACACAGCCAGTTCCGGTTGTCATTCTGGAAAATGGCGGCCGTCACTTCCGGCTGATGCGCTGGGGTTTGATTCCCGCGTGGGTCAAGGATCCCCGTAAATTTACGTTGCTGATCAACGCGCGCTCCGAAACGATTCGCGACAAGCCCGCGTTCAAGAATGCCATCAAGCGGCGGCGTTGCCTGGTTCCGGCGGATGGCTATTACGAATGGCAGGATGCCGGCGGTCGCAAGCGGCCATTCTTCATTCATCGCCGCGATGGCCAGCCGGTAGGATTTGCCGCGCTCGCGGAAACCTGGATGGGACCGAACGGCGAGGAGACCGACAGCGTCGCCATCGTCACCGCGCCGGCGAGCCCCGATCTCGCCACGCTGCATCACCGCGTTCCCGTGACGATCGCGCCGGAAGAATTCGAGCGCTGGCTCGACAGCCGGACCAACGACGTCGACGATGTCATGGCGCTGCTGCGCGGACCGCGCGAAGGTGAGTTCGCCTGGCACGAGATTTCCACGCGCGTCAATCGCGTCGTCAATGACGATGCGCAATTGCTGCTGCCGATCACCGACGAGGAGAGGGCGGCGGAGGAGTTGAGGCCCGCGAAGCGCGCCGCGCCGCGCAAGGCGACGACAGTGGTGCCGGAGGATGACGGGCAGGGGTCGTTGTTTTGATTTGGACGCAACCTTTCTCGTCGTCCCTGCGAACGCATGCGTTCGCAGGGACGACGAGTTGATGGAGCCAACCTCACCTAAAAACATGCAGCGCGGCGTACTGCAGCAGCATGATAGTCTTGGCGTCGGCGATGCGGCCGTCGGAGATCATGGCGAGTGCCTGATCGATCGATAGCTCCAGCACCTCGATGTCCTCGCCTTCGTCGGCGATGCCGCCGCCGTCACTGACGCGCATCGCGGCATCATGTTCGGCGACGAAGAAGTGCAGCTTCTCGGTGACCGCACCCGGGCTCATGAACGCCTCGAACACCTTGCGCACGTCGTGGAGGCGGTAGCCGATTTCCTCTTCCGCCTCTGCGCGAATACGCGTCTCGGGCGTCTCGTCGTCGAGCATGCCGGCGGCGGCCTCGATCATGAGATCGTCATGGCCGGCAAGATAGGCCGGCAGTCGGAATTGCCGCGTCAGCACGACGGTGCGGGTTGAAAGATTATACGGCAACAGCGCCGCGGCATGACCGCGCTCGAACACTTCGCGCTTCTGCGTCTGCCATTCGCCGTTGCCGCGGCGATATTCGAATTCGACCTCGTCCAGGCGATAATGCCGGTCGGATAGCACACTGACGTTCCTGACGCGGACACGATCGGAGATGGTCATCGAATTCCCTTGGCTGTCACCCTGGCCGTCACGGCGTCGGTTCGCGGCCGTCCAGCCATTTGGCGAAAACAATCGTCTGCGCTTCGGCATAGCCGATCGATTGATAGAAGGCTCCCGCCCTGGCGTTTTCGCGCCGCACCAGCAATTGCAGTTTGGCAATGCCGGCCGCGCGAAGCCAGTCCTCGGCCGCATCCATGATGGCGCGGCCATAACCTTCCGCGCGCCGATCCGGATCGGTGGCGACGTAATAGACCCAGCCGCGATGACCGTCGTGGCCGACCATCGCGGTTGCCACGATAGCGTCGCCGGTGCGCCCGATCAGGATCGTCGAATTCGGCCCGCGCCGGGCGAGCGCGATATCGGCGGCGGGATCGTTCCACGGCCGCGTCAATCCGCAGGCCTGCCAGAGCGCGATCACGGTGGCGACATCCGCATCTTTAATAGGCGCGGTCGCAAGCGGTGGAACGGTCTTTGTCACAGTACCTTGCCGGGGTTCATGATGCCGAGCGGATCGAGCATCGCCTTGATGCCGCGCATCAGTTCGATCGCGACCTTGTCCTTGACGTCGGGCAGTTCGTCGCGCTTGAGCACGCCGATGCCATGCTCGGCGGAGATCGATCCGCCCATCCGCAGCACGATCGCGAACACGACCGCGTTGACCTCGTGCCAGCGCGACATGAAGTCGGCGGTGTTGCCGCCGATCGGCTGGCTGACATTGTAGTGGATGTTGCCGTCGCCGAGATGGCCGAACGGCACCGGCCGCGAGCCCGGGATAAGCTTGACCACCGCCGCATTGGCCTCCTCGATGAAGGCGGGCACGGCGGCGACCGGCACGGAGATGTCGTGCTTGATCGAGCCGCCTTCCGGCTTCTGCGCCGCCGACATTTCGTCGCGCAGCTTCCAGAACCCGGCGCGCTGGGCCAAATTCGCGGCGATCACGGCGTCGTCGACGATGCCTTCCTCCATGCCCTTGGCGAGGATCGATTCCAGCGCGGCGCGGGCGTCGTCGCGCGAGGAGGACAGCTCCATCAGCACGTACCAGGGATGCTTGCTGGTCAGCGGATCGCGGATGTCGATGCCGTGACGCAGGCTGAAATCGACGGCGATGTCGGCCAGCAGTTCGAAGCTGGTGAGGCTGCCGGCCGCCTCGTTCTGCGCGATCGAGAGCAGCTTGAGCGCCTGCGCCGGCGATTGCAGGCCGACATAGCCGGTTTCCACCGCGCGCGGCTTCGGAAACAGTTTTAGCGTCGCCGCGGTGATGATGCCGAGCGTCCCCTCGGCGCCAATGAAGAGATTGCGCAGGTCGTAGCCGGTGTTGTCTTTTTTCAGCTTCGACAGCCCGTTCAGTATCCGCCCGTCGGCGAGTACGACTTCCAGCCCGAGCGCCATCTCGCGCGCTACGCCATAGGCCAGGGCTGCGGTGCCGCCGGCATTGGTGGAGAGGTTTCCGCCGATGGTGCAACTGCCTTCGGCGCCGAGCGACAGCGGGAACAGGCGATCGACCTCGCTGGCGCGCGCTTGCGCGATCTGCAGCACCACGCCGGCCCCGCAGGTCATGGTGTTCGAAGCAGGATCGATCTCGCGAATCTTGTCGAGCCTGCGCAGTGAGACCACGACCTCGCCATGGTGCGGGGTCTGCCCGCCGACGAGACCGGTATTGCCGCCCTGCGGCACCAGCGCGATTCTGTGCTCGCTGGCGAGCTTGCAGATCGCGGACACTTCAGTAGTGGAGCCGGGCCGCAGCACCAGCGGCGAGCGGCCATGGAACAGGTCGCGCTCCTCGGTCACATAGGGGGCGATGTCGGCGGCGTCCGTGACCGCGTATTTGTCGCCGACGATGGTGCGGAATTTAGCGATCAACTCGGGTGGAAGCGGGGCCGCGGAGCCCTGAACGATATTCATTGTCGTCTTCTCTTTCATTCCCGCCCGTTCATTCTCGTCCGACCGCCGCGCGGCGCAGCCGGTCGTTGATGGCTTCGCCCAGGCCTTCGTCCGGAATCGGCATCACCGCGATTGTGCGCGCGCCCCTGGCGTCGAGCGCGCGAAGATGGCCGAACAGATTGGTGGCCGCCTCTGTGAGGTCGCCGCGCTCGGACAGATTCATCACCATGGCGGCGGCGTCAATTCCCGAAATTGCTCCGAGGCCAAAGGCGAGCAATGCTTCGCCAGGCTCGACGCCAATGGCATGGAGCCGCACCTTCGCGCGCGGCGCGTAGTGCGACGCCAGCATGCCGGGCGCTAAGGGCTGGGCGCTGTCGGCTTCGGCAGGCGGCTGTTTCAGCGCCCGGCCCAGCACGCGCTCAATGTCGGCGCGCGGCACGCCGCCGGGACGCAGCAGCATCGGCGCGTCGAAACAGCCGACGATGGTGGATTCGACGCCGACATCCACCGCGCCGCCGTCCACGATCAGGTCGATCCGGCCAGACAAATCGCTTTGCACATGGGCGGCGGTGGTCGGCGAAACGTGGCCCGAGACGTTCGCCGACGGCGCCACGACCGGGCCGCCGAACGCCCGCAGGATTTGCCGCGCGACGGGGTGGGCCGGGATCCGGATCGCGACGGTGTCGAGGCCGGCGGTGGCGAGATCGGCCACGGTGCAGTCAGGTGTTTTCGGCAGCACCAGCGTCAGCGGGCCGGGCCAGAACGCCTCGGCCAGCGCCAGCGCGGAACCGTCGAAGCGGGCAATCTGCCGTGCGGCGGCGATATCGCCGACATGGGCGATCAGCGGATTGAAGGCCGGCCGGCCCTTGGCCTGGTAGATCCGCGCAACCGCGGCCGGATTGG
>PNLC01000260.1 GCA_013822885.1 Bradyrhizobium sp. | reverse complement strand
ACCGTCGCCGTTTCGCCCCAATTTGCATGGTGGCCCTCAAGACCGCTAAACGGGACGGCATCAGTCGGCCGCGGACGGACCAGCAAGAATGGCTTCCCCTTCACGTTATATCGAGGCACCGCGCCGGATGCGGGCGTTCGTTCGCGCCCATGAAACCAGCCTGGTGGTCCTGGCCGCGATGATCGGAACCATCGGGGGACTTGTGGTGCTGGTGATGAGCATAGCGGTCGCCGCCCTGCACGCGTTGCTGTTCAATATCAGCATCACGGAGCGGCTTTCGAGCCAGCCAAGCATCGAGACGTTGCGCGCCGTGCTGGTTCCGAGCCTCGGCGGCCTGTTGCTGGGAGTGGCCTTCCTGCTGCTGGCACACTGGCGGCCGGCGCGCGAGGTCGATCCGATCGAGGCAAACGCCCTCCATGGCGGCCGAATGTCGTTTCGCGGCAGCGTCATCGTGGCGCTGCAGACCACCTGGTCGAGCGGGGTCGGGGCCTCGGTCGGCCTCGAGGCCGGATATACCCAGCTTGCGAGCGGCCTTGCAGCGTCGCTCGGCCGTGGATTTCACCTGCGCCGCGCCGACCAGCGCGTCATGGTCGGCTGCGGCGCGGCGGCGGCGATCTCGGGCGCGTTTGGCGCGCCGCTTGCCGGTGCCTTCTATGCTTTCGAGCTTGTGATCGGCGGCTATACGTCAGCAAGCCTGACGCCGGTCGGTGTCGCCGCCGTTGCGGGCTATCTCGTTACCCACGGATTCGAGGCGCTGTCGCTTGGCATCAATGTCGGCCCGGTCGGCGAGGTGATGGGGCAGGATCTTGCCCTTGCCGCGCTGCTCGGGGTCATGGCCGCGCTCTGCGGCATCCTCATCATGCGCAGTGTCGCCTTGTGCGAGACGGGGCTTGCGAAAATCCGTCTGTGGCCGCCGCTGCGCCCCGCGCTCGGTGGCCTTTGCGTCGGCCTGCTCGCGCTGCTGACGCCGCAGGTGATGTCCTCCGGCCACGGCGCGCTGCATTTTTCCGGCATCGTTGCGATGCCGCTACAGATGATCGCCGCCGTCTTCGTCCTGAAGGCGCTGGCATCGATCATCTCGCTGGGCTCCGGCTTCCGCGGCGGATTGTTTTTCGCCACCCTGTTCATGGGGGCGCTCGGCGGCCGCTTGTTCGCCGCCGGCGTTGATCTGGTCTGGCCGGGCGTCGCGCTGGATCCCAATGTCTACGCCGTGATCGGGATGAGTGCACTGTCAGCGTCCGTGATCGGAGGCCCACTAACGATGTCGTTCATCGCGCTGGAATCAACCGGCAATCTCTGGCTCACCACGATCGTGCTGGTTGCGGTCATGATCTCCACCCAGATCACGCGCGAATTGTTCGGCTATTCGTTTGCGACCTGGCGCCTGCACCTGCGCGGCGAGACTATCCGCAGCGCTGCAGATGTCGGCTGGATTCGCGATCTCACGGTCCGCCGCCTGATGCGGCCGGATGTCGCCACGGTCGACGCGAGTATCGCGATCGAGGAATTCCGCGCAAAATTTCCGCTGGGGTCGAAGACGCAGGTCGTCGCGGTCGATGCGACCGGACGCTATGTCGGGCTGGCGGTGGTCGCCGAGGCGCACGCGCCGGACGTCGAGGCTACACGCGGCCTCATCGGCATCCTGCACCATCGGGACGTGGTGCTGCATCCGGTCA
This sequence comes from Bradyrhizobium sp., assembly GCA_013822885.1. Classification (GTDB taxonomy): domain Bacteria; phylum Pseudomonadota; class Alphaproteobacteria; order Rhizobiales; family Xanthobacteraceae; genus Bradyrhizobium. The sequence goes on along the minus strand of PNLC01000260.1, from coordinate 4,721 downwards.
TGAACATCCAGGAAGCGATCGCGGTCTTCGACGCCGCCGAAGCGGAGTCGCTCGCCGTCGTCGAGAGTGACAGCGAACGCCAGCCGATCGGGATTCTCACCGAAGCCCATGCCATGCGACGCTACGCGGAAGAATCCGAGCGCCGCCGGCGTGAAGCAATCGGCGAAGTTTGAGCCGCGCGCGTGTCTAGATCTTCTCCAGCTTCTGCAAGCAGCGGCTCACGGCGACCTCCGGCGGCATCGGCGTGTCGGGAAAGCTGGTCTTCCAGTCGGTGACGCCGACCTCGCCGAGATAGATATCGCCCCTCGAGTCCATCGCGATGCCGTGCGGGGCGAGGAATTTTCCGGCCTCCACCCCCGGGCCGTTCTCGCCGCCGAGCCTTGCGATGCGGTTACCCTTGGCATCGACGATCGAGAGCCGCGGGCCGAGATTGGGCACCTTGCGGTTGACCGCAAGTCCGGGGCCGAGTTCGCCGATGATGAAATTCGCCTGCTTGCCGCCGCAGCGGCACAGCGCGCAGGGCCGGTGCAGGTTGTTCCACTGCGTCTCGTATTTGCCGTTGCCATCGAACACCTGCACGCGATGGTTCTCGCGGTCGGCGACATAGACCCAGCCGTCGGCATCGGTGGCGATATTGTGGACGATGTTGAACTGGCCGGGATCGGTGCCGGGCTCGCCCCAGGTCTTGAGCAGCTTTCCGTCCGGCGAATATTTGTGGACGCAGGCATTGCCGTAGCCGTCCGAGACGTAGATATCGCCCTGCGGCGACAGCGCGGTATGGGTGCAGCGGTGAAACGGCTCGCCGCTCATGAACGGCACCGGCTTGTTCGGGATGCCGATCGTCAGCAGCACCTTGCCGTCGGTCGTGCATTTGCGCACGGTATGGTCGCCGTCATCGGTGCAGTAGAGATTGTCGTCGGCGTCGATGTGCAGGCCGTGCGCGCGGTTGAACAACCCTTCGCCCCAGCTCTTGATGAAATTGCCCTCGCGATCGAGCACCACCATCGGATGGGCGCCGCGGTTGAAGACATAGATGCGGTCCTTGCTGTCGACCGCGACGGATGCCGCGTCGGTCAGGCTCCAGCCGTCAGGCAGTTTTGCAAAATTCTCCACCACACGGTAACGGTGTTCGCCTGAGCCGAGAATTGCCGGCATATGTGTCTTCCTTTCTGTTCGTCATTCCGGGGCGATGCGAAGCGTCGAACCCGGAATCTCGAGATTCCGGGTCTGCGCTTTGCGCATCCCGGAATGACGGTGTGTGAAATCATGCAAGCGCCGCCTGCGGCCCCACGTTGCGCGGCAACAGCCCTTCCTCGATCGCCTTGATCTGCAGCGCGAGGTGTTTCGAGCCGATGCGGCATTGCGCGAGGCCGCCGGCGATCAGCCAGAGGCCGGGCTGCCCGGTGCGGGTGTACATGTTGCGCAGTTCCTGCTCCTCGCCAAATCCCCAGATGGTGCCGACGCGTTGTTCGACAGCCTCGCCGAATAGCTTGCGCACCAGTTCCTCCTGGCGCTTGTAGCCGGTCGCGAGCACGACGAGATCGGCGGTAACGGTCGTGCCGTCCTTCATCCGGGCGCCGCCGGCCGTAAACGTGTCGATATCGGCAAACTGCTTCAGCGCGATATCGCCACTGACGATCAGGTCGGAGCAGCCGACGTTGAAATAATAGCCGCCGCCGCGGGTGAGGTATTTGAACTGCCAGCCGGTATTGTCCTCGCCGTAATCGAGCCTGAAGCCGGCGCGCGTCAGGCCATCGAGCAGATCCTTGTCCAGCGCCTTCGATTTCTCCCCGGTCAGCCGATGGCTCTTGCGCGCCAGTTGCAGCGGCATCGAGGTCGCGATCAGGTCGTTATCGTCAAGTGTGCCCTCGTTGTAGGGCGCGTAGACCAGTTGCGCCGACGGCTCGATGCTGACCACCAGCGTGGACGAACGCTGGAACATGGTGACGTCGGCGCCGCTGGAATGCAGGTCCTGCGCGATGTCGTGGCCGCTGTTGCCGGTGCCGATCACGATGGCGCGCTTGCCCTTCCAGCTCTCGCCGTCGTCGTACTGGCTGGAATGCATCACCTTGCCGGCAAAGTCCTTCAGGCCGGTGATCTCGGGCACGCTCGGAATGCCGCTGACGCCGGTCGCCAGCACGACATGGCGCGGATGCATCGTGCGCCTGGTGCCGTCGGCGCGGCGCAGCGTCACGGTCCAGCGGCCTTCCTTCTCATCGTAACTGCCGCCTTCGAACTCGGTCTCGGTCCAGAAGTTCAGCTCCATGGCCTCGACATAGGCTTCGAACCAGTTGGCAAGCTTGTCCTTAGGGATGTAGGTCGGCCAGTTCGGCGGGAACAGCATGTAGGGCAGGTGGTTGACCTGCACTTGATTGTGCAGCGTCAGCGCATGGTAGCGCTTGCGCCAGTTGTCGCCGATGCGTTTTTCGCGATCGACGATCAGCGTATCGACGTTGAGCTGCTTCAGGCGAGCGGCAATGGAAAGCCCGGATTGTCCGCCGCCGATCACGAGCACGGTCGGGTCGCGGTCGGCATAGCCGGCGGATTGCTTGCGCAGGTCGAGCCAGTTGGGTCCGCGGAAATCGCGCGAATAGGCGTTGCCGCGCGGACGCTGGACGCCGAGTTGTTCCTCGAAGCCTTTGAGTTCGCCAAGCTCGGTCAGCAAGGTCCAGGCCTTGAGGCGGTCGCCGTCATCCGTATCCGGGATCAGGCGGATGATGCCGCTGCCGCGCCCGACTTTGGTCTCGAACTTGAAGATGGCTTCGATGGTGTTGGTGCCTGCGCGCATCACCTTGCGCGGCGCGGCGCGATCGGGGTCCACGGCAAAGCCGCTGGGCTGCATTTTGTTTGCCAGCGGCGGCAGCGCCTTCAGGATGGCGTCGGCGCCGTTCAGCGTCTGGATGTTCCAGCTCAGCGCCAGCACGTCGCGCCAGTAGCTGTCCGAACGGAACAGGGCTTTCAGTGCGCCGTCGTCAGGCTTCGCCAGCGCCTCCTCGAACTGGCCAAGCCAATTGTCGGTGGCTACCGAACTGTCGTCCGTCCTGTCGAGCATGCGCGTTTCCCGTCACCAGCCGTCTCTGCGGCGCTTCGCTTTGCGTCGCAGCCTATACCCATTAGGGACCGCGCAGAAAGGGCGCGAGGAGATGCCGCCTATTCCGATAGCGACAGGATCAGCCCCTGATAGGGCGGGACGCGGCCGTTGAAGGTGTCGAGATAGGCGCGCTGAACCGCCGCAGGCCCGCGGTGCTCGATAACCTTCATCCATTGATCGAGGTTTGGTGCGAAGCCGGACCAGGCGGCGAGAAAGCGCTCGTTGAAGCCGGCCGGTCCCAATTCCCCGGTGCGCTTGCGGATCTGGTCGGGGGCGAAGAAAAACTGCAGTTCTGCGCCAGGCAGTGCCTGCGCGGGGTCATCGGACGTCGGCTTGCGATGCGTGAGCCCGATGATCCCGCTGTATTTCATTTGCTCGCCGAAGTGCCGGTGCAGCGTCGCGCGCAACGGGCCGTTGCCGGCCATGTCGACGTAGGCGACCGGGGAGTTCGTCGGCAGCGAGGTGAGGCTGTCATAGGTTACGACCTCGTCGTAGCAGCCGAGCGACGTGACAAAGGCCGTGTTGCCCGCCGAGGTCAAGCCGATCACCTTGATGCCGTTGCCCCTCGCATGCAGGAGGTACGCCAGGCCGTAGGCGGTCTTGCTGGAGGCCGAGGACAGCATCACCGCCTTCGCGCCGAAAAATTCGTTCTCGGCGAGAAAGTCGTCGACCAGGAACGACAGCATGAACAGCGGGCGCAGCAGCGCCTGGTAGTCGCCCTGCTTGCCTGCGAACGCCGGATCGCCGCTGACGCGCGTATAGGCATTATAGACCGGCGCCACGCCTTGCCGGTGCGCGGCGCCATCGCGCAAACCGCGCTTAGACACGTCGGCGGCTTCGATGACGAGATGTGTCGCCATCGGGAAATAGCCGAACAAGGTTTCGCCTGTGGCGACCGCGGCATGTTTCGAGGCGATCACCTCGCCGAGCCCCCATACCGGAATGTTGCCGAAACCTTCGGGCGCCGGAAACAGCTGCCAGTATTTCAGGCGATCGCCGAGCACGGCGTAGGTGATGTTGTTGGCGGTGAAGGCGAACCGCGTGACCTTCACCAGCAGCCCGTCATCGGGTAACGCAGCCGCGTCGGGCAGTTGTGATTCGATGGTCTTGCATTGCTGCAGATCGTTGCGGGCGACGACGAAGTCGATGGCTTGCATTGTTGCGATCCCTGCGCTTCTCACGCAGCGATCTTTGCGCCTGTCGATGAATGCTTTGCAACAGCAATGATGTTTAAAACGGTGTTCGGATTGGCGCGCGGAAATCCCTCCTTCGTCATTGCGAGGAGCGAAGCGACGAAGCAATCCATCTATCCCCGCGCGGAGGAATGGATTGCTTCGCTTCGCTCGCAATGACGCGGAGGGTGCGGAAGTCGAGCCCTTAAGCCATCGCCCGCAGCTTACCCTCGCCATACAGATCCCGCAGCTTGCGCTTGAAGATCTTGCCGGTGGCTTCGCGCGGCATGGCGTCCAGGAACTGGATGTCCTTTGGCACCTTGAAGTTCGCGAGCCTGCCGCGCAAGAATTCCTGCACAGCGGCCGAGGATAGCGCAACATTCGCTTCCGGTTCGATGCAGGCGAACAGCCGCTCGCCGAACTCGTCGTCGGGAACACCGAACACGGCGCAGTCGCGG
>PNLC01000259.1 GCA_013822885.1 Bradyrhizobium sp. | reverse complement strand
GCGCCGAAGAACGCGGCGGGATAGGCCGGCGTGTCGTCGAGGAACATCAGGATGCGGTCGCCGCGCTTCAGGCCCAGCGACTGGAAGCCGTGTCCCCATTGTGAGGCCTCGGCGCAGAGCTGCGCGTAGGTGCGCGTGCCGCCGGGGCCGGTGAGCGCCAGCCGTTCGCCACGGCCGTGCACAATGTTGTCGAACAGGATGCGGCTGGCGTTATAGCTTTCCGGAAGCGAAAATCCGATCTCGCACGCGCTGGGACTGTCCCGCGGGACCTGATCGGCAATGTCATGGGTCATGAGCGGCTCCCGGTCTTCGAAGCCTCGTATCGCGCCATGAAGGCCGGCGACATTGCGCGCAGCCGCGCATCGTCGATCCGCCCGGAGCGGGTGATATAGCTGTAGCCGAAATCCATCAGGTCGAGCTTCATGTGTTCGGGGAAATGTTCGTACCAGTCGGCACTGGTGCGCGCCGCGGTCACGAGTTTCTTTACGATCGGCTTGCGTTCGGCCTGGTAGCGGGCAAGGGCTGCGGGAATTGCTATCTCCGCTTCCAGCGCCTTGGTCAGCGCAATCGCGTCTTCGATCGCGAGCCGCGTTCCCGAGCCGATCGAGAAATGCGCCGAGTGCAGCGCGTCGCCGATCAGCACCATGTTCTGGTGCGACCAGTTCTCGTTCCAGATCCACGGAAAATTGCGCCACACCGATTTGTTCGAGATCAGCTTGTGGCCGTCGAGCGTTGCGGCGAACACCCCTTCGCAGATCGCCTGCGACTGCTCGATCGATTTGCCTTCGAAGCCGTAAGCCTGCCAGGTCACCGCGTCGCATTCGACCAGGAACGTGCTCATATCAGGCGAATAGCGATAGTGGTGCGCGTTGAACGACCCGAGGTCTGTCTTCACGAAAGTCTGCGACAGAGTGGCAAAGCGCTTGGTGGTGCCATACCAGGCAAATTTGTTGGTCGAGTGCGAAACCGAGGCGCCGGAGGCTGATTCGAAGCTCCTGCGCACCAGCGAGTTCAGCCCGTCGGCGGCGACGACCAGATCGTACCCCTTCAGTTCGCTCACCGACTGGATCGTCGTGCCGTATCGGGGCGTAACGCCTGCCGCGTGCACGCGCTGCTGCAGGATGGTCAGGAGCTCGAGCCGGCCGATCGAGGAGAAGCCGACGCCGTCGATCTCGACGCTTTTGCCGCGCAGGTTCAGCGTGATGTTCTTCCAGCTCTCCATCCGGGGCGTGATGGCGTCCACGGTATCGGGATCGTCGGCGCGCAGAAATTCCAGCGCCTGCTCGGAGAACACCACGCCGAAGCCCCAGGTCGCGCCTTCGGGGTTCTGCTCGAACAGATCGATCTGGGCGCCCGGGTGACGCCGCTTCCAGAGATATGCGAAGTAGAGACCGCCGGGGCCTCCGCCGATCACGGCGATACGCACGTCTTCCTCCCAATCGACAGTATGCTTACTAATTGGCCGAGAGTAGTCGGAGAGGGAGGCTTGCGCCACAAAAAAATCGGGGAACAGGGCGTAACGACGCCTGAATCCTTAGAGCGGGCCTTCGGCCGCCGGGGGCTTTGCCGCACCTGCCAACGACACGGCGCGCACCGACCGCTGCGCCAGGCGAGCGGCCCGCAGCGATCGGAACTCACGTCGATCCGGATTGGGACCGGGTCAGGTGCAGCGGCGGACTGCCACGCCGTTGACGATGACGGTCTTGCAAACCTTGGCCGGTTTGCGAACGACGACCGCGCCGCGGGGACCGGCGCAGCCGGCGCGAACGACGCCGTCGGCGCAGACCACGGCACTGGCGGTGGTCGACTCAAGGGTCATGGTGGCGCCGAAGGCGAACAGGGCGGATGCAATGATCAGAAAGGAACGCATGCTGGAATCCCGGGGTATGACTGGTTGATGTTGAGGTCCTTGAAAATTCATTTTCGAAAGTTTGCACGTTATTTCTTCTCGGCTTCTGCGAGCACCTTCTTGCAGGCCGGCGTGATCTTGTCGCTCTCCTTGGCGAGGCAGGCGATGATCCGTCCACCGCCCGGCGTTACGCCTTTGCAGAATTTCTCGTAGTCGCCCATGCAGGCGCTGCGCTGCTCGGAGGTCAATTCCTGGGCGAAGCTGGCTTGCGAAATACAGAGCAGGGCGGTGGCGGTCGTGATGACGCGTAGCATCGGTTTTCCTCTCGTTGTGGCGGCCGTTGAGTTGACTATCCGCAGGTCAAGAAGGCCGCCTTCTTGCTTCTTGATCGCGGACCCGCTGTAGTGAAGCCCCATTTATCGCAAGGTGAATCCATGGCGCAGGTCAGGGCCAAATGGCTGGCGTTCTATTCCGAACGTGTCGAGCCGATCTCCAAGGAAATATTCTCTCACGTCGAAAAGATGATTATCGGAACGCTGATCGTATCGGCCGGCGCGCATGTCTCCAGCACGGAGCCTTCGATCGTTCTGTTCGGCTATCTGCGCCATGGCCTGATCGGCCGCGGCGTCATGCTGTTCGGCACCATTCTCCTGCTGCTGAATTTTTTCGACGGCCTCTACAAGCTCGCAAAGCTGAACTGGCATATCGCGTACCAAATCGTGATGACGATCTTTTATGTCGCCCTGTCGGTCAGGCTCATCCAGCTCATCCTTGCCTTTCGCGGAGAATAGCATCCGCGACGCGCGACCTACTGCGCGGCGAACTGCGCCAGCACGTCCTTGCATGCGGGCGAAAGTTGTGCGGCGTTGGTCGCGAGGCACTGCACGATACGGCCGCCGCCGGGCGCCACGCCGCCGCAAATCGAGCGGACGTCGGCGCCGCAGGCTGAGCGCAGCACGAACAGTTCTTCGCGCGGCCGCATCGGCCGCAGCACGATCACCGTGGGTGCCGCGGCCGCGGGCGCTGCGCCGGCCGCCGGGGCTGCTGCAGCCGCGGGCGCTGCCGCACCACCGCCGCTGGCGGCGGCGACGGCGTTGCCGCAAGCGGCCGAAAGCTTTGCCTTGTTCTTTTCCAGGCATTGCAGCGCCGGTGCTCCGCCGGTCGGAACGCCCTTGCAGACCTTCGGATAGTCGGAGCGACAGGCACTGCGGATGGCGGAAACCTGGGCGCTGGTCGGCTGTCCCGCTGCGGCCTTAGGCTCGGCGGATTTGGGCGCTGCCGGCGTTGCAGCGGCGGGCGCAGCGGGCTTGGCCGGTGCAGGTTCAGCCGGCTTGGCCGTTGTCGCAGCAGGTGCAGCCGGCGCCTCGACGGCGCGCACCGCACTTTGGCAACTCGATGATAGGTTCGACATGTTCTTCTGCAGGCATTGCAGCGAGGCCTCGCCGCCCGGCGGCACGCTGGAGCAATGCGCGATGTAATCCGAGCGGCATTGCGACTTGATGGCATCGCGCTGGGCCTGGCTCGGCGCTTGCGCAAACGCTGCGGTTGCGAATAGGGCGCCGGCCGCCAGCAACGGCACAAGCTTCGCCGCACGTGTCAACGTGTTGATCATTTTCATACCCTTATTCCCGTCGCTGGAAGCCGCCGCTTCGACCGAACTAAAAAAGCGAATGTGACTGCAGTATAAATTTGAAACGGGCCGCATCATTTTCGGTTTCCGGTTCCACTGCAAGCGGATTGTTGCTATTTTTATGGGATGGCGGAAAGCCGGTTTTTGATTAAAGGCCTTTTGCAGAAAAAACGTATCGGGGCACGAAAAAATGAAGGCTTTGCGTTCGCCAGCACGCTTGAGATCATACAGCGCCGCTGGACAGAAAGGCGCCACCGTCTGCCGCGTGGCTTTTGCCCTTGCCGCATTCGGTATCTTAAGTGCCTGCGAACAAAATACTTTTGTTCCGCCGCCACCGCCCAAAGTCGACGTCGCGGTGCCCGTGCAAGGCTCCTTCACGCGTTACCTCGAAGCGACCGGCAACACCGCGCCGGTCAAGAATGTCGATCTGGTTGCGCGCGTGCAGGGCTTTCTGCAATCCATCGAATACAAGGACGGCGCCTTCGTCAAAGAAGGTACGCCTTTGTTCACGATCGAGCCCGAAACCTACAAGCTGAAGCTCGAACAGGCGCAGGCCGCGGAAACCGGCGCGCAGGCAACGCTGCGGCAGGCCGAGGCCGACTACAAGCGCCAGCAGGAATTGGTGCAACGCCAGGCCGTTTCCCAGGCCACGCTCGATACGTCCACGGCGACGCGCGACAACGCGCAGGCGAGCCTACTGCAGGCCCAGGTCAACACCAAGATCGCGGCGGTCAATTACGGCTATACCCATGTGGCCGCGCCGTTCGACGGTGTCGTCAGCGCGCATCTCGTTTCCGTCGGCGAACTCGTCGGCGCGACGTCACCGACGCAGCTCGCCACCATCGTGGCGCTCGACCCGATCTGGGTGAATTTTAATGTCAACGAGCAGGACGTGCTGCGGATTCGCGCGGAGGCCCGCCGGCGCGGGTTGACGGCGGACGATCTTCGGCAGTTGCCGATCGAGGTTGGAACGCAAACCGAGACCGGCTTTCCGCACAAGGGCCGGCTCGACTACGCCGCCGTGACGCTCAACCAGTCGACCGGCACACTTCCCGTGCGCGGCGTGCTGCCCAATTCCGACCGCGGCCTGCTGCCGGGATTCTTCGTGCGGGTTCGCGTGCCGATCGATCGGGAGCAGAACGCGCTGTTCGTGCCTGACGTGGCGCTCGGCGCCGACCAGGCCGGTCGCTACCTGTTGGTCGTGAACGGCGAGAATATCGTGGAGCAGCGAAAAGTCAGGGTAGGTCCGCTGCAGGATGGTGGCCTGCGTGTGATCGAGGAGGGCCTCAAGCCTGACGATCGCGTCGTTACCGCCGGGCTGTTGCGCGCAATCCCCGGCCAGAAGGTCGATCCGCAACTGAAGAAGATCGAAGCGCCGCCGGCTGCGGCCAAGTAGGAGCCGGTCATGATTTCGAAGTTCTTCATCGAGCGGCCCGTCCTTTCCAACGTCATCGCGATCCTGATGGTCCTGATCGGCGGCGTCTGCCTGTTCCGGCTTGCGGTTGCGCAATATCCCGATGTGGTGCCGCCGACGGTGCAGGTCACCACCCGCTATCCCGGCGCCAGCGCGAAAACCGTGATCGATACCGTGGCGCTGCCGATCGAGCAGCAGGTCAACGGCGTCGAGGACATGCTCTACATGCAGTCCTACAGCGGCGCCGACGGCACCTATACGCTGACGGTGACGTTCAAGATCGGCACCGACCTGAACTTCGCGCAGGTGCTGGTGCAAAATCGCGTGTCGAGCGCGCTCTCGCAACTGCCGCAATCGGTGCAGAGCCAGGGCGTCACAGTGCAGAAGCGATCGACGTCGATACTGCTGTTCGTGACGCTGACCTCGCCGAAGGCTACCTATGACAGCCTGTTCCTGAGCAATTACGCCACCATCAACATTCGCGACGAGTTGTCACGTCTTCCCGGCGTCGGCAACGTCACCGTGTTCGGCGCCGGCCAGTACTCGATGCGGGTCTGGCTCGATCCGAACAAGCTGTATGCGCGCAACCTGATGCCGCAGGATGTCATTTCCGCGATCCAGCAGCAGAGCCAGCAGGTCACGGCGGGTCAGGTCGGGGCGCCGCCGACGCCTGCAGGGCAGGCGTTCCAGTACACGCTGAACGTCAGCGGACGGCTCGCCGAGCCCAGCGAGTTCGAGAATGTGATCGTCAAGACCGGCACCAGCGGCGACGTCACGCGCGTGCGCGATGTCGGCTGGGTCGAACTCGGCGCGCAGACTTACAGCCAGGTGTTCTCGCTCAACAACAAGCCGTCCACCGGCATCGGTGTGTTCCAGTCGCCCGGCGCCAACGCGCTCGAGGTGCAGCAGGCCGTCGAGAAGAAGATGCAGGTGCTGGCGAAGTCGTTTCCGCAGGACGTGGTGTTCGATACGCCATTCGACACGACGAAATTCGTCTCGGAATCGATCAATGAGGTCTACAAGACGCTGATCGAGGCGGGTCTGCTCGTTCTCATCGTCATCCTGATCTTCCTGCAGGACTGGCGCGCGATGCTGGTGCCGGCGACCACGGTGCCGGTGACGATCATCGGCGCCTTTGCGGCGATGGCGGCGCTGGGCTTCACCGTCAATATCTCGACGCTGTTTGCGATCGTGCTCGCGATCGGCATCGTGGTCGACGACGCCATCGTCGTGGTCGAAGGCGCCGCGCACAACATCGAGAAGGGCATGTCCGGGCACGATGCGGCGATCAGCGCAATGGACGCGCTGTTCGCGCCGATCGTCGGCATCACGCTGGTGCTGATCTCGGTGTTCCTGCCGTCGGCGTTCCTTCCGGGATTGACCGGGCAGATGTATGCGCAGTTCGCGCTGGTCATTGCCGCGACCGCACTGCTCAGCGCCGTCAACGCGGCGACGCTGAAGCCGACGCAGTGCGCGCTATGGCTGCGCCGGCCGGTGCCGCCGGAGCAGCGCAAC
>PNLC01000258.1 GCA_013822885.1 Bradyrhizobium sp. | reverse complement strand
GCGTGCGCCGACGTCCAGTTCCTGATCGAAACGAACCGGCGCCTTGTACTCGATCAGCGATTTGACCACGTGGTAATCCTCGCCGGTCTGCTTGGCGTCGGCATATTGGTCATATCCCAGCGCGCGGAAATACTCGGTGATGGTCGTATCGAAGTACGTCAGGTAGTGCGCGTTGAAGACGACGCCCTGGCCGTCGATCTCGGAGTAGCGCACCCGAAAGGGATGAAAGAACCAGAATTGCTCGCGTGACATGGGATTCCCGGCTGTGCGTGTTCGATTGCCGCCTGCATAGCCGAACGAGGTCCATCCATAAAGCTGGCACCCTATCGACACGTTGCCGCACTGCGGAAAGCTCCCAACCGCGGCGCGTCATCCGCTGATTTTTCTAACGGGCTGGCGGCTCCCGCCTGTATGCTCCGGCTTGTCGGCACAAGATCAGCGCAGCTTTCATCCGGATTCTTCGATCCGAAAGCGCAAGCGGACCCCGCGCGGCCAAACAAGCAAAATCAGACCATCCATGGAGGAATTGATGCCCACGCCCACGTCCGTGAACCGCCGCACGCTGCTGACTCTTCTCGGCGGATCGATCGCTGCACCATTGCTGGCGCCGCATATCGCCAGCGCACAAGAGACTTGGCCGGCGCGGCCGGTACGCTACGTCAACGGCTTTCCGGCGGGAGGGGCAACCGATTCACTCTCGCGCATCCTCTGCCAGAAGATGAGCGAGCTATCCGGGCAATCGTTCGTGGTCGAGAACCGGGCTGGAGCAGGCGGCGTGCTGGGAGCGGATACGGTCGCGAAGTCGTCGCCGGACGGATACACGGTCGGACTTGGCGGCATTGCCAGCAACGTGCTTGCGATCGGAAGCTATGCCAAGCTTCCCTATGACCCGGTCCGTGACTTCACATTTATCTCCGGCATGTGGCAGTTGCCGAATATCCTGGTCGCCAAGAAAGACCTGTTCTCCTCGGATCTGAAAGAGCTGCTGGCCGCGTTCAAGAAGGAGCCGCGCAAATACACCTACGCGTCGGCAGGCTTCGGCACGACATTGCATCTGTCCGGCGAGATGATGAACAGCATGGCGGGCGTCGAGGTCGTCCACATTCCCTACAGGGGAGCCGCTCCGGCACTGACCGACCTGCTCGGCGGCCGCGTGGACATGTTGTTCGACAATCTGCCGGGCTCGCTGCCCAGTGTGCGATCCGGCCTGATCAGGCCAGTCGCCGTCACTTCGCGGACACGCATCCCCGAACTTCCCGATGTACCTACCATGGCCGAGGTGCTGCCTGGATATGCGATGACCTCATGGACCGCCCTGGTCGGGCCGGCGAACATGCCGGCAGATCTCGTGGCCCAGATCAACGCGCTCACCGCCAAGGCGCTCGCCGATCCCCAGGTGAAGACGCGATACGGCGACCTCGGCGCATCGACCTGGCCGACATCGCCGGCGGAAATTGCGGCATTCCGCGATAGCGAGCAAGCGCGGCTGCTGCCGATCATGAAGGCCGCGGGGATCAAGCCGGAGTGACGTTGATTGGCTCTGCTCGGGACATTCGCGCGATCAGGACCTGTATTCGGAGATCAGTAGTCGCGCGAATGTCCGTTCTTGCCGCAGCAGAACGGACATGCGGCGGAATGTGCTTGTGCGCTTCGTCTCAGCGGCCGAACAGCGGGCGCATCATGCCGCCGAACAACGCGCCGGGGCCGCCGCCGGCACCGCCACCGCGGTTGTAGTGACGCGCGCCACCCCCGCTGCGACGGCGGGAAGGACGCGCCACCGGCTCATCGTCGTCCGATGAGGCAACCTTGGTCGCAAGGATCTCAGACTGCAGGGCCTTGTGCTGCAGCGCGTTGAGATAGCCGCTCTTCGGATATCCTCGAGCCGCCTGCCAGCGGGTGATCACGGCGCGGGTGTTTGAATCGAACTTGCCGCTGGCCTTGATATCGAAGCCTAATCCGGTCAGACGGCGCTGCACATCGCGGCGCTGGTTGCGGTTGAGGCCGAGTTGATCTTCCGTGAGCTGGCTCGCTTCTTCCGAGAAGGTCGCGGGATCGACGCCGACACCGGTAGTGAGCGCGCGGGTCGTGATTGATGGGCCGTCCTGCAGCGAAGCGATACGGGCGAGCGCGATCGATTTGAAGGTGCCGTTCGGATAGTTGGTGAGATAGGCGTTGAGCTCTTCCGTCTTGTTGGAGTCCTTGATCGAACGCCAGAACTCCAATTCGGCTTCCGAGGCTGTGCTGCCGGCGGGCGCAACCGCTACCTCGGTGGTGCCGGCAGGCGCAGCAGCCTGATTGAGGTAGACGGCGCCGGTCAGATTGGTGTGGCCCCAGGGCAGTTGACCCTTGCTGGTCTCTTCCTGAACCTGTGCGCGGACCTTGGTCATCGCCTGCTGGATCTCGACGCCGGGCGCAGCAATATTGGCCATCAGCGCGCGGGTGAACGGGCTGTTGGTGCCGACCTCGCCATCGAGTGCGGTTTGTCCGGGACCGGTCGCGAACGCGATGAGCGTGCCTTCGCCGGATTTCATTTCGGCAAGTCCAGTCTGCACGTTGACACTGCGGGTGGCCTTGGCGGAGCGGATTTTTGCGGCGAACGGATTGTCGCGGCAGGCGTCGAGGAACACCAGCTTGACCTTGGCGTCGCCCATGGTCTGTTCGAGCGTGAGATCGACGTTGATTGCGGCGCCGAGTTTGACATCCATTTCGGATTTGAGATCAGCATCGACAGGCAGCAGATAGTTCGTGCCGTTCACCGCGATGCCGTGACCGGCATAGAAGAACAGTGCGACGTCGGCACCTTCGGCCTTCTTGCCGAAATCCAGGAGTCTCTCGGTCATCTTGTCGCGGGTGAGGTTTGACCCTTCCACAACCTCGAACCCGACATTGCGCAGAAGCCTTGCCATCGACTTGGCGTCGACTGCCGGATTGGGCAGCGCTGCCACGTTCTTGTAGGCGCCGTTGCCAACCACGAAGGCGACGCGTTTGTCGGCCTGGGCCGTGGTCGCGCTAGCGAGGAAGGTTGCTGCTGAAATTGCTGCGATCAAAAAGCGCATTTAAATCTCCCCTTGCCCGACCGCTGGAAGACTCTGCCCGCGGTCCAAATTTCAATCTGGGAAATGTGATCAACCGCACACGCACGAACCGTGATTTAGATCACACTCGATATCAATCGAACTCAACTATCCGTGATGAATTAAACCAATCGGTCCCACCCACTACCAATGGACACATCAGATCAGGCCTGTGTTTCGGCCAATCTTCGTGGGGTGGCGAAATGGCTTCGTCACGCGCGCGAGTATTTCGCGCGCGCCGGCAGGATGAAACATAGTATGTGAAACCGAGAGCCGCGGCGGGGGAACCGATCGCTACAGGCACGTCGCGCGTTCGGCGGCGAGGTAGCCGAACAACAGACCGAGGCCGAACAGCAGCACCAGGCCGGCGGCGCCGAATTCGATGCCGCGCATGATCAGCGTGCCGCCGCCTTCGCTTCCCGCGCTCAGCCGCCGGGCGAGCCCCTTGGCGGACACCGCGACGACGGCGATGGTCGCGACCGTGATCGCGGTGCCGAACCCCATCACGAAGGTCGCGGCGATGCCGGCCCAGAACAGGCCCTGCGCCAGTGCGAACACCAGCACCAGGATCGCGCCCGAGCAGGGCCGCAGGCCCACCGCAAAGATCGCGCCGAGGCCCCGCTGCCAACCGCCGGGGCCGGCGAGTTGATCCGGCGTCGGCCCGTGCGAATGGCCGCAATGCTCGTCGTGAACATGGCCCTGGCCGTGGGCATGGTCATGGTGAGCATGATCATGCGAGTGATGATCGTGGCCGTGCAGGTGATCGTGATGGTGGACGACGGCCATCGCAGGCACCGGGCTCGCCTGCAGCGCGCGCATGAACCCGCCGCCCTTGGTCCAGACCAGCCGGGCGCCGAAGGCCGCGATCAGACCATAGCTGACGATCTCGATCGCCTTCTCCGCCGAGCACATCGTCTTGGCGGTCGAAGATAGCAGCCAGGCGAGAACCGCTACCAGCGCCACCGCCACCAGCGCCTGCAACATCGCCGAGGCGAACGACAGCACGATACCGCGCCGCGCGGTTTCCTCGTTCGCAACCAGGTAGGACGAGATCACCGCCTTGCCGTGGCCCGGGCCGGCGGCGTGAAAGATGCCGTAGGCGAAGGAAATCCCAAGCAGCGTCCAGACCGCGCTGCCGTCCGATTTCGCCGCGCGTATCGTCGACGACATCTCGCGATAGAATTCGGATTGCTTGGCCAGTATCCATCCGAAGATGCCACCGACCTGCGGCTCGGCGGCGCCGGGCCGCGGCCCGCCGAACGGATTCTGCGCCATCACGCCGTGAACGGCGGCGTCAAGGACAACAACAGCCAGTAGCGCGGCAAGAGTGAAGGCGACGCCTCGCGCAAGGCCGGCGGGCGTCCGCCTCACGGGCAGTTCACCATGATCTTGTTGGCGAACATCGCGCCGTAATTGGAATTGTCGCCGTTCATGAAATTCTGCTCACTCAGGCGCTGCGTATTGGCGGTCTCGTCATTCGGCCGCTGGAACTGCATCTGGCAGGCGGCGGGGGCACCGACCAGCTTGATCGGATCCTTGTCCTCGAACTTGAAGTCGATGAAGTAGGAAGGATCGAATACTTCCAGCGCAAGCTGCTTCGGCGTTACCGGCGCGTTCAGCGGCAGGACGAAATGCAGCGTCAGCGCGCCATCCTTGTGCTCGAGGAAATAGTCCACCGGCTCCACGAATTTCGTCTTCTTGCCGTCGGCCCTCGCGAAGGTGAAGAAGTTGAACTCCTTCAGCGACTCGACATTGGTCTGGGCCAGCGGCCTCAGATCCTCGCGGGTGTAGACGCCCTTGGTCTTGGTCTCGATGCCCTGCAGGGCATAGGTCGAAAACATGTCGTCAAAGGTCCAGGCGTGGCGCACGCCGGTCATCGAGCCGTCGGGCGCATACATCACCTCGCTCTTCGCGGTGATCCAGACATGCGGATGCGCTGCCGCCGGGGCCGCGCCGAGCGCAATGCCGCCGGCGAGGAGGACGAGTCCGAACAATCGCTGCATGGTTGCCGTCACCTCAGGCTGCCTCAGGGGTTTCAAGCAGGCCGCGCCGGCGCAGCAGCGCGTCAGCCTCCGGCTCGCGGCCACGGAAGGCGACATAGGCCTCCTCGGGCTCACGTGAGCCGCCCGACGAATAGATATCGTCGTGCAGCCGCTTGGCGGTGGCCGGATCGAAGATGTCGCCCGCCTCCTCGAAAGCGCCGAACGCGTCGGCATCCATCACCTCGGACCACATGTAGCTGTAATAGCCGGACGCGTAGTGGTCGCCGGAGAAGATATGGCCGAACTGCGTGGGCCGGTGCCGCAGCGCGATCTCCGCCGGCATGCCGATCTTCTCGAGCTCGGCCTTCTCGAACGCGCCGACATCACGGCTGGCAGAGGCCGGCTGGGTGTGGAATTCGAGGTCGATCAGCGCCGAGGAAACGAACTCCACGGTGGCAAAGCCCTGGTTGAACTTGCGGGCGGCGAGGAAGCGGGCCAGCAGGTCGTCCGGCAGCGGCTCGCCGGTCTGGTAATGTTTGGCGAACTGCCGCAGCACCTGCGGCTGCTCCTGCCAGTGCTCATAGAGCTGGGAGGGCAGTTCGACGAAGTCGGTGAACACGGATGTCCCCGACAGCGAGGGATAGGTCACGTTGGAGAGCATGCCGTGCAGCCCGTGGCCGAACTCGTGGAACAGGGTGCGCGCGTCGTCGGGCGACAGCAGCGAGGGCTGGCCGTCGGCACCCTTGGCGAAGTTGCAGACGTTGATGATCAGCGGGGCTATCTCGCCGTCGAGCTTCTGCTGGTCGCGCAGCGAGGTCATCCAGGCGCCGGAGCGCTTTGAGGGCCTGGCGAAGTAGTCGCCATAGAACAGCGCCTTGTGCTTGCCGTCAGGCCCCTTGACCTCCCAGACCCGGACGTCCGGATGCCAGACCGGGACGCCCTTGAGTTCGGAGAACGTGACCCCGAACAGGCGGGTGGCGCAGTCGAAGGCGGCCTCGATCATGTGGTCGAGCACCAGGTAGGGCTTGATCGCGGCCTCGTCGAAATTGGCGCGGCGCTGCCGCAGGATCTCGGCGTAGTAGCGCCAGTCCCACGGCGCGAGGGTGAAGTTGCCGCCCTCCTCCGCGATCAGCGCCTGCAGCGCATCGCGATCGGCCAACGCGCGGGCGCGAGCGGGCTTCCAGACCCGCTCCAGCAGGCCGCGCACCGCCTCCGGCGTCTTGGCCATGGAATCCTCCAGCCGGTAGGCGGCGTAGGTCGGGAAGCCCATGATCTTCGCGGCTTCCTCCCGCAGGGCGAGAATCTCTACAATAGTGGCGTTGTTGTCGTTGGCGTTGCCATTGTCGCCGCGCGCGGTGAAGGCCCGATACACCTT
>PNLC01000257.1 GCA_013822885.1 Bradyrhizobium sp. | reverse complement strand
GGTGCTGGGCGCGGATATGAAGAACGGGCTGTTGTCGATCGATCTTGCCAGGCCGGAGCCTGAAAGGGTCGTTAAGACAATAGCTATCAATGAACACGAATAATGGAACCAGTAGCGGACTCGACCGCTTAATCTCCAGGAGGAGTCGAGACCATGAGTGAAGTGAGTGTTACGTTCGAATCCGAAAAGGTATCCGTCGAGGCGCTGGCCCATCTGGGCGAAGGCCACATTGCCTACGTGAAGCAGGTCCGTTCCGAGGACGTACCGGGACTGTTTCCGCAGGCGCCGAAGATTGCGCCGGGACTGAAGCTGTTCGCGCTGCATGCCGCCGATGGCACCCCGATCATGCTGACCGACAGCCGCGAGGCTGCGATCGCCAATGCATGGAGCAACGAGCTCCAGGCTGTCAGCGTGCACTGAAGCAGCGTGCTGCTTCACTGACACGGCTTGCCGTTAACGCTGATGAAAGCGCCTGGCGGGATTTCGGATACGCGGGCATAGCAACCCCGCGTAACGTCCTTTCAAAACATCGGTAGATCCGATCTCAGGCCGCGCGCACGGTCGAGAGGAATTTCTCCCTCGCCCTTGAGATGGTTGCTCTGTCCCAGCAGGGACTGGGCCAGCCCGTGCACATGCGTCGACGCGGCGCCGGTCTCGGTCGCACCGCGATTGACGTCGGTGATGCTGGCAGCCACCTGCGAGGCACCTTGTGCCGCCTGCTGGACGTTACGCGATATCTCGTGCGTTACCGCGCCCTGCTCCTCGACGGCGGCGGCGATCGTCTGCGAGATTTCCGCGATGCGGCCGATCGTGCCGCCGATTTCCTGGATGGCCGAAACGGACTGATTCGTCGCAGACTGCATCTGGCCGATCTGGTCGCTGATTTCCTCGGTCGCTTTCGCCGTCTGCGCGGCAAGCGCCTTGACCTCGGATGCGACGACAGCAAATCCCCGTCCCGCCTCGCCGGCGCGCGCCGCTTCGATCGTCGCGTTCAGCGCCAGCAGATTGGTCTGCTCGGCCACCGCGCTGATCATTTTCACCACTTCACCGATCCGGCCGGCAGATTGCGCAAGATCGGCGATTCGCGCGTTGGTCTGCTCGACCTGGCTGACGGCCTCGCGCGAAATCTTGTGCGAATCCTGCACCTGGCGGCTGATCTCCGACACCGACGAAGCCATCTGTTCGGCCGCCGCGGCCGCGGACTGGGCGTTCGAGGAGGATTGCTCCGAGGCGGCGGCAACCGTCGCTGAGAGTGTCTGGGTCACTTCGGCGGTCTTGGTCAGCCGTCCCGCCGACGATTCGAGTTCGGACGAAGCGCTCGACACGGTCTGGATGATTTTGCCGATCGCGGAATCGAAACCGCCGGCCATCTGCTGCATCGCTGCCCTGCGATCGGCTTCCGCCTTCTGCTTCAGGCTGGCCTGCTCGGCCTCCATCGACAGAACGCGCTGCGCGTTTTCCTTGAACACCTGGACCGCGCGGGCCATCGCGCCCACTTCGTCGTCGCGGCTGAGCGCCGGGACCGCGACGTTGAGGTCGCCGCCCGCGAGACCTTTCATCACGTTCGTCATCGCCGCAATGGGGCGAATGACGCCGAATGCCACGCCGAACAGGCCGGCGCCGATGATGAGAAACACCACCGCGGAAACGCCCCACAGCAACAGCGTGAACATGCTGTCCCATTCGGTCGCCGCGGCTTCCGTTGCCGCATTCCGATCGGTGGTGAGCTTGACGATGTCGTCGATGATGGCGCGGTGCGCGGCATAGCGCGCGGCGATTTCCGCATAGGACTTCGCCGCTGCCGCATTGTCGCCCTTGGCCAACGCCGGCAGCAGGCCGTCCTGGATCGCGGTCCAGAAGCGCTGCACCTCGCCATGCGATTTTTCCACGAGCTTGGCCTTCAGCGAGGGATCGAGATCGGACTTGATCCAGAACGCGTGCCGCTCGTCATATTCCTTCTTGAGCTGTGCCAGCCGGTCGCGATGGCCCGCAAGCTGCGCGGGATCGCGCAGGACGAGGGTGGCCTCCAGATAGGCCTCGATGACGTATTCCGGCGGCGGCAGGATATCGGCGATCAGGTCGTTGCCGAGCTTGATCTGGTTATACAGAGGGCCGCCCACCTTGAGCTGGGCCAGCCCGTAGACGCTGGTGGCGATGACGGCACCGAGACCCAGTGCGGTAACCAGTCCAAAGATCAATATCGCGCGCGAAATCGTCAGCCGCAGCTTCATGGCAAAGCTCCCCGGTGCGCGGGCAATATCCGCGCCCGACGAATAACTGCCATTTGGCTTAAGATTGCGTTAGCCGGACGCGCCGCTGCCTCTGGAACCGCGCCAGCAAGCTGCTGCGCAGGCGAAAACCGGCAGTTTGCCATCCGGCGCTTATTCCATAGAATTCCGGAGGTCGAGCAGCGCCTCCTTGAGCGGTGGCAGGTCGTCTTTGACCGCCCGCCAGATGATCGATGCCTCAACGCGCTGATAGTCGTGCCGCAAAATATTACCGATGCCAGCAATGTCCTTCCAGCGAACATCCTTGTGCTGCGCCTTCAGATCTCGACCTAGGTGACGGCTTGCCTCCGAAATGATCTCGATGCCGCGCTCGACGGCCGAGCGCAGAACCCAGGAGCGCTCGTACTCCCGAAAAGTCTTTCCCGCCAAGGCCTTTTCGATTCCTCGAATGCTTTCAAGCATATCGTGAATCCGCAGCAAGGGAGAGCGTGTGGCCATCTAGAAGACCCGGGTAGCTTCGGCCTCAACCTGCTTTCGGATCAGGGGGTGCAGCCCTTTACGGGTTGTGAGATCGACCTCGACGCGGAGGCTCTCCTCAAGCAGACGTTTGGCCGCCACCAAGTCGAGGACGCTAAATCGTCCGCGCGGATCAACATCGATAAAGAGATCCAAATCGCTGCTCGCGTTGGCCTTGTTGCGGGCTGTTGAGCCGAACAGATAGAGCGACGTGGCGCCGAGTGCCTTCATGGCCTCCGCCTGACCGCGAAGTTTCTTGAGTGCCTGGGCTCTGGTCATGAGGCAAGAATAGCACGGGCTAAGCAGGCGCGATGCGACAAAATAGGCCGCAACCCCTACGCCGCGCTCGCCGGCGGCAGCGCCAGCACCGAATAGATCGCCTGCGCATCGCGCGAGGCGCGCAGTTTCTTGGCGACATCCGTGTCGCGCAACAGCCGGGCGATCCGCGCCAGCGCCTTCAGGTGATCGGCGCCAGCGCCTTCCGGAGCCAGCAGCAGAAAGATCAGGTCCACCGGCTGGCCGTCCATGGCCTCGAAATCGATTGGCCGTTCGAGCCGGGCAAAGAACCCGAACAGCTTTTCAAGCTTCGGCAGCTTGCCGTGCGGAATGGCGACGCCATAGCCGACGGCGGTGGTGCCGAGCTTCTCGCGTTGCAACAACACCTCGAACACCGAGCGTTCGTTCTGTCCGGTCAGCACAGCGGCGCGCGCCGCCAACTCCTGCAGCGCCTGCTTCTTGCTGATGACCTTCAAAGCCGGGAGAATCGCCTCGGGTGCGACCAGATCGGTAATCGTCATTGGGCGTTCCGAGGGTGAAATGAAACCGTGAGGTTACGAATTAGGTTCTAGAACCGGGGCGACAACAAGGAGACGTCGGCAGGCGGGCTTGGGCCCGGTCCCTGATTTGGGGGCTTCTACTCCAACGCGTGGCCGGTGCCAACTCCCGAAGGACCAGTTCCTGCACCCTGCCCGTCGAGGCGGCGGATGATCGGGAAGGCGGCCGTGGGCGTCAATGCTCTCGGACATGGCTGTCAGGCGGTAACCGCCGGGGGATCGACCCAGCCGACATTGCCGTCCGTCCGGCGGTAGATGATGTTAACCCGGCCGCTGGATCCGTGCTGGAACACAATGCAGGCAGCCCCGGTCAAATCCAGTTCCATGACCGCCTCACTCACCGAAAACCGCTTCAGCGACGTGGTTGCCTCGGCAATGATCACTGGGCTGTAGGCGGTGACTTCCTCCTCGCCCTCCGCCGGCGCCTCGATCACATAGCTCGGCGCATCCAGCATCGGCCCGTCCAGCTCGGCCAAGGCCTCGGAGGCGGCATAGGCCTTGCGGGCCGAGCGGTCCTTCAGCCGGCTCTTGTAGCGGCGCAGGCGCTTCTCGATCATCAGCAGCGCCTGGTCGGCGCTGGCATACGCGTCAGTGGCGTTGGAATCGGCTTCCAGCGTGATCCCGGAATCCAGGTGCAGGGCGCAGTCGGTGCGGAAACCGAAACCATCCTTGCTCAGCGTGATGTGGCCGGAATAGTTGCCGTCGAAATATTTCCTCAGGACTTCATCGGTTCGCTCGCTGACGCGGGAACGAAGGGCGTCGCCGACACTGATGCTTTTCCCGGAGATTCGAAGGGTCATTGGATGCCTCGCTTTGCCTCGATCACTCTGGTTTTGCTGGAGATGTTTTCGAAGACGTGACCACTCTCCTTCTGCTTTGGCGGGGAACCAAGACTATCGCGATCTGGCGCGAACGCAATCAGGCCGGGGCCGTATCGCGAGACCGGTCGGAGGAGGCGGCTGGGGCTGAAAGGGCGTTACCGAGCATGCTCTGTTTGTCGCGGCGGCGCTGCACCGAGGAAGGAATACGCATCGCTTCGCGGTATTTCGCGACCGTGCGACGGGCAATATCAATACCGGATTCGCGCAATCGTTCCACGATCGTATCATCGGAAAGGATCGCGGACGGAGCCTCGGCATCGATCAGCTGCTTGATGTGGTGGCGGACTGCCTCGGCCGAGTGAGCCTCTCCGCCGTCAGCCGATGCGATCGAGGCAGTAAAGAAGTATTTCAGTTCGAAACTGCCGCGATTGGTCGCCATATATTTGTTCGCGGTAACCCGCGACACCGTCGATTCGTGCATCTGGATCGCGTCCGCCACCGCCTTGAGATTCAGCGGCCGCAGATGCGCCACACCATGCGTGAAGAAACCATCCTGCTGCCGCACGATTTCGGTCGCGACCTTCAGGATGGTGCGCGCGCGCTGGTCGAGCGCGCGAACCAGCCACGTCGCATTCTGCAGGCAATCGGTGAAATAGGACTTGTCGCCGTCCTTGCGGATCGTCTTCGACAGTTCGGTGTAATAGACCTGATTGACCAGGACGCGCGGCAACGTGTCGCTGTTGAGTTCGACGTGCCAGCCGCCGTCCGGGCCGGGCCGCACGTACACGTCGGGCACCATGGTCTGGGTCCGCGCGGAGCCGAACTTCAGTCCTGGCTTGGGATCTAGGCGGCGGATTTCGCCGATCATGTCGGTGATGTCTTCATCGTCGACACCGCACAGCTTGCGCAGGCTTGCAATGTCGCGCTTGGCCAGCAAATCGAGATTCTCCACCAGCGCCTGCATCGCGGGATCGTAGCGGTTGAGCTCACGGAGCTGAATTGCGAGGCACTCGCTCAAATTCCGGGCGCAGACGCCGGGCGGGTCGAACTTCTGCAGCACCGTCAGCACGGCCTCGACGTCCTGCTGGGACGCCCCCAGCCGCTCGGCGGCCTGGCCGAGATCCGGCGGCAGGTAACCGGCATCATCGACCAGATCGATCAGATATTGCCCGATCATGCGCTGGGCCGGCCCGCTGAACGCCACGGCGAGTTGCTCGGCCAGGTGGCTGCCCAGCGTCACCTCGGCGGCGACAAAGGCTTCCAGATTGTAGTCGTCGTCGTTGGAGGCGCCGCCGCCCCATTCGGTGTAGGCGGTGGGAGCGGCGTCCTGCGCCACGCGCGCGGCGGCTTCGGCAGGCTCCTCGGAGAACACGTTGTCGAGGGGGGTATCCAGGGTCTGCTCGATCTCGGTACGGGTGCCGAGGTCGCGGTTCAGCCATTCCTCCTGGCCTGGCTCGAACGCCTCGCCGGACGAACCGGCCATGTCGGCGAGTTCCCCGCCGCCGTCCTCACCATAGCTGCCGGAATCGGCATTTTCGGCGTGATCGGCCACCCGCTCGCCCGCGACCGGGGCCTCGGGGCCGTCGCTGGCGCGGTCCAGCAGCGGATTTCGCTCCAGTTCCTCCTCGACGAAGGCCGAAAGGTCGAGATTCGACAGTTGCAACAGCTTGATCGCCTGCATCAACTGCGGCGTCATGACCAGCGACTGCGACTGGCGGAACTCTAGTCTTTGTGTCAGTGCCATGGAGGCTAAGAAACCGATCCAGTAAGAGTTGGTCCGATTCTTGCTTATATTACTCCAATGGCCTTGTACACGGCTTGACGAACGCCAAAATTTGGCTATGGCGCGACAAGCACAAAGTGGAAGCCGGCATTTTAGGTCCGGGCGCGTCGAAGATTATCAAACGAACTTAAGGTCTTAGCGCCAAATCGTCCACATTCTAGCGGGTCGTGCGCTAGACTAAAGTCGGAATTCCTCGCCAAGGTAAAGGCGGCGTACATCCGGATCGTTGACGATCTCTTCCGGACTGCCCTCGGTCAGG
>PNLC01000256.1 GCA_013822885.1 Bradyrhizobium sp. | reverse complement strand
GCCGGAACCCTGCAGCGCCGCCTGCATGGCGACGATGTAGCCGTAGGGACCGAGGCCGGCGATCACGCCTTTTACGGCGGCCGAAAGCTTGGAGTGCCGGTGCAACTCGTCGCGGGCGTGGATGTTGGAGATATGCACCTCGTAGATCGGACCTTCAAAAATCTTCATGGCGTCGTAGATCGCAATCGAGGTGAAGGAGTAGGCGGCGGGATTGATGATGAGGGCGTCCGCCGACATGCGGGCGGATTGGATCAGGTCGACCAGTTCTCCTTCGTGGTTTGACTGGTGAAACGCCAGTTGGGTGCCGGTGAAGGCGGCGAATTCTTCGCAGGAGGCCTTGATGGCTTCGAGCGTGGTCGATCCGTAGATGTGCGGCTCGCGGATGCCGAGCATGTTCAGGTTAGGACCATTGAGGATCATGATGCGCATGGAAGGCCTTTCACGGGGTGATGCCAGGGTAGTCTAGCCGAATGCTGCAACGTGTCAGCCGGTGAACCATTTTGCCGGCACGAGCGCCGTCCGGCCGGATCCGCCGGGGTAGAAGTTCGGCTTGAGAGGGCAAGCGCGATGACGGCGCCAGCGTCGGTACGCTGAGCAAGTTCTGAACCGGCTCGCGGTCGAGCGTTCGCGACGGGGGCGTGCCTTCGAGGTAGCGGCGATCTCCGTGGCGTTGATCAACCGCGGCAAGGTCACCGGCTGGACCAATGCGTCAAGGCAGCTGGAGATGCCTTGTTCGTCAGCGATCGTTTGTTGTGGGGTTCAATTAGTAAAATAATATGACTAGTCAGAGCGCCAACGCCGTGAAACAATACCTTCCTCTGCTCAAAAAGGGCGGACGGAAGGTGCCATAGCACCCCAGTTTGGTGCAGGCATCCCGGATAACCATCCAGGGAGAACGCGCCCACATGATCGGCAGCGTGCATGCTCGCATCGTGTCGCCCTTCCGTGACGCCATTGGCTGTTCGCTTCCAGCAGCCGGTAGTCCGCGAGCAAAGTCATGACATCGCTCGTCGTCATCCCCACGCAGCGCGCGCATTCCAATCATGCCGAAGTGGCCCGCAGCATTGGCGTCGACATCATTGCCGGCCGCTATGCCGAGGGAATGCGGCTGCCCGGCGACGCCGAACTCACCGCGATGTTTCGGGTGTCGCGGCCGGTGCTGCGCGAAAGCGTGAAGACGCTGGTCGCCAAGGGCCTGCTCAGCACCAAGGCACGCGTGGGCACCGTGGTGCGGAAGCGGGGCGCCTGGAACATGTTCGATGCCGACGTGCTCGCGTGGCATCTCGATGCCGGCATCGACAAGCGCTTCCTTGGTGACCTCGCGGAAATCCGCCTTGTCGTCGAACCGCGGGCCGCCGCGCTCGCAGCTGTGCGGCGTTCCGAAGCCGACATCGCCGAACTCCGGCGGAGCATCGAGCGGATGCGGCGCGAGGCATCCGACTCCGTTGCTTTTGCCGACGCCGACCTCGCGCTGCACATCGCGGTCGCCAATGCGTCCGGCAATCCGTTCATGCGTTCGATCGGAAACGTGATCGAGGCGGCGTTGCGCGCCTCGTTCCTGCTCAGCGCGCCGGTCGCGCCGCAGGACCGCGAGACGGTGCTGCTCTGGCACCAGCGGATCGTCGATGCGATTGCAGATGGCGATGCGGAAGCGGCGGCGGCGGCCATCGTCGAGGTCATTCACAACGGCATGAGCCGGCACGACGGGTCTGTGGCCAGACATGCAACCGCCATCGCAAGCGGCGGGGAAGACAAATCATGACTGCGTTGCGCCTCGCCATCATAGGCTTCGGCAAGATCGCGCGTGATCAGCATGCCCCCGCGATTGCGGCGACCGATGGCGTGACGCTTGCCGCCGTCGCCGATCCCCACGCCTCGCTGCCGGACCTGCCGCATTTCACGAGGCTGGAGGCGTTGTTACGCGACGGTCCGCCGATCGATGCGGTTGCCATCTGCACGCCGCCGCAGGTGCGGCGCGCGCAGGCGGCATTGGCGATCGAGGCGGGCAAGCACGTGATGCTGGAAAAGCCGCCGGGCGCCAGCGTCGGCGAACTCGATCCCCTGATTGCGGCGGCGGTGCGTGCCGGACGGACGCTGTTTGCGACCTGGCATTCGCGCTTTGCGCCCGCGGTCGATCCGGCGCGGCAGTGGCTGGCGTCGCGCCGCATCAATGCGGTGCACATCAACTGGAAAGAAGACGTTCGCGTCTGGCATCCCGGGCAGGGCTGGATCTGGGAGCCCGGCGGGCTTGGCGTCTTCGATCCCGGCATCAACGCGCTGTCGATCCTCACCAGAATTCTGCCGCAGCCGCTGTTTGTGACGGCGGCCGAGCTTTCCTTTCCGGCCAATCGCGAAGCGCCGATCGCCGCGCGCCTCTGGCTGACCGATGCGCATGATTTGCCCATCACGGCCGAATTCGATTTCCGCCAGACCGGCCCGCAGAGCTGGGACATCGTGATCGACACCGACCGCGGTCCGCTGACGCTTTCGAGTGGCGGCAAGCGCCTCGTCGCCGGAGACGAGGTGCTGGTCGAAGCGGCGGATGCGGAATATCGCGGGCTGTATCGCCGCTTCATCGAGCTGGCTGCGACGGGCACGAGCGACGTCGACCTGACGCCACTCCGTCTGGTCGCGGACGCGTTCCTGCTCGGCCGCCGCAACATCGTCGACAGCTTTGAAGACTGACCATGGTTGATGCAGTGCCACACGTTGCGAGGGAAATATTTGGCGCGTTGCCGGATGGCCGGCCCGTCGAGCGCGTGTCGCTTCGGGCAGCGAACGGATTTGAAGCCCGCATCATCAATTTCGGCGCAGCGCTGCAGGCGTTGATGGTGCCCGACAAGGACGAGCGCTGCGACGACGTCGTGCTGGGGCATGACGAGTTCAAAGGCTATCTCGACCATCGGCGCTTCTTTGGCGCGACCGTCGGCCGCAACGCCAATCGTATCGCGAACGCGCGCTTCGTTCTCGACGGCACTGCGGTGCAACTGACCGCCAATAACGGCAAGCATGCGCTGCATGGCGGGCCTGACGGCTTCGACCGGAAGCTGTGGCAGATCACCGACATTGAGGAAGGCGCCGAGCCTTGCGTAACGCTCGCCTATGTCAGCGCCGACGGCGAGGAGGGCTATCCGGGCCGGCTGGATGTCCGCGTCAGCTATCGCCTGACGGGGCCGTCCGAACTGTCGATCAGTTTTGAAGCCCGCGCCGACCGCCCCACGATCGTCAACCTGACCAACCATAGTTTCTTCAATCTGGAGGGCGCGGCGTCGGGCGAGGACATCCTCGATCACCGTTTGACTGTTTTCGCCGATCGCTTTCTCGCGATCGATCCCGATGCCATTCCGCTTCCCGGGCCGCCGAGAACGGTGGCGGGAACGCCGTTTGATTTCCGCAACCCTTCGACCATCGGCGCCCGGATCCGCCGCGACGAGCCGCAGTTGCGCAACGGCAGAGGCTACGACCACAATTTCTGCCTCGATGGCGCGGGCGAACTGCGCCTCGCGGCCCGGCTCGAAGCGCCGCGATCCGGACGAGTTCTCGAACTGCTGACCGATCAGGCGGGCCTGCAGCTCTATTCGGGCAACTATCTCGATGGATCGATCCAGGGAAAGCAGGGATTGCTGTACCGGCAGTCGGATGCCATCTGCCTCGAGCCGCAGGCATGGCCCGATACGCCCAACCGACCGGATTTTCCGAGCGCGCGACTCGCGCCCGGCGACACCTATCGGCATCATATCGTCTATCGTTTTGCTTCGACCGGCGAGGGGCGATGATGGGTGAGGCGATGGAACAGGTGCTGACTTCCATTTTGTCAACCGAACTCGCAAGTTCAACATAACAAGGGAGGGAAACATGCCAAGATTGACTACATGGTGCGCACTAGTGCTGGCAGGGCTCGTCGCCGCGGCCGCCGGTGGCGACGCGTTCGCACAGAGCAAGCCGTCCATCGGCATCGCGATGCCGACCAAATCCTCCGCACGCTGGATCGACGACGGCAACAACATCGTCAAGGTGCTGAAGGAGCGCGGCTACGGCACCGACCTGCAATATGCCGAGGACGATATCCCGAACCAGCTCTCCCAGGTCGAGAACATGGTGACCAAGGGAGCCAAGGTGCTGGTGATCGCGGCGATCGACGGCACCACGCTCTCGGACGTGCTCAAGCAGGCCAAGGCCAAGGGCATCACCGTGATTGCCTATGACCGCCTGATCCGCGACACGCCGAATGTCGACTATTACGCGACCTTCGACAATTTCCAGGTCGGCGTGCTGCAGGCGCAATCGATCGAGCAGGCGCTCGGGCTGAAGGAAGGCAAGGGCCCGTTCAACATCGAACTGTTCGGCGGCTCGCCCGACGACAACAACGCCTACTTCTTCTACAACGGCGCGATGTCGGTGCTGCAGCCCTATATCGACAGCGGCAAGCTCGTGGTCGCCAGCAAGCAGACGGGAATGGACAAGGTTTCGACCCTGCGTTGGGACGGCGCCACCGCGCAGTCCCGCATGGACAATCTGCTCAGCGCCTTCTACGGCAAGAAGCGCCTCGATGCCGTGCTGTCGCCCTATGACGGCCTCTCGATCGGGATCATTTCTTCGCTGAAGGGCGTCGGCTACGGCAGCGCCGATCAGAAGATGCCGATCGTCAGCGGCCAGGATGCGGAGGTGCCGTCGATCAAGGCGATGCTGCGCGGCGAGCAGTATTCGACCATCTTCAAGGATACCCGCGATCTCGCGCGCGTGACCGTGGACATGGTCGATGCCGTGCTCAGCGGCAAGGAAGTTCCCGTCAACGACACCAAGACTTACAACAACGGCGTCAAGGTGGTGCCTTCCTACCTGCTCAAGCCGGTCGTGGTCGACAAGAGCAACTGGGAGAAGACGCTGGTCGAGGGCGGTTACTACAAGCGCTCGCAGATCCAGTAAGCGGACCGCGCCGACCCGGCGCTGCAGGGCATAATACAATGGCGGCAATGCTTGAAATGCGCGGCGTCAGCAAGAGCTTTGCGGGCGTGCAGGCGTTGCGCGACGTCAGCTTTACCGTGGAGGCCGGCGAGATCCACGCCCTCGTCGGCGAGAACGGCGCGGGCAAGTCGACGCTGATGAAGGTGCTCAGCGGCGTATACCCGCGCGGCAGCTACGAGGGGACGATCGTCTTCGATGGCGAGGCGCGGAGCTTTCGCGACATCAACGACTCCGAGGCGCTCGGGATCATCATCATCCACCAGGAACTGGCCCTGATACCGCTGATGTCGATCGCGGAGAACATCTTCCTGTCGCATCTGCCCAAACGATTCGGCGTCATCGACCGTGACGAGGTATACCGGCGCACGAGGGAGCTGCTGGCCCAGGTCGGCCTCCGCGAGCAGCCGGACACGCTGGTCACCGACCTCGGTGTCGGCAAGCAGCAACTGGTGGAGATCGCCAAGGCGATCTCCAAGCGCGTGCGGCTGTTGATCCTGGACGAGCCCACCGCCAGCCTCAACGAGACCGACAGCGCGGCCTTGCTCGATCGTCTCGTGGCGTTCCGGGAGCAGGGCATTGCCTCGATCCTGATTTCGCACAAGCTGAACGAGATCGCGCGCGTCGCCGACCGCATCACGGTGCTGCGCGACGGCCGCACCGTCGACAGCATCGATTGCCGGAGCGAGCCGGTGGAGGAGGACCGCATCATCCGCAGCATGGTGGATCGCGATCTCGCGCATCGATTCCCGGAGCGTGACGCAAAAATTGGAGATCCGGTGCTGACGGTGACGGACTGGTCGGTGCACCATCCGCTCCATTCCGAGCGGCAGACCATCAAGAACGTCGACTTTTGGGTACGGCGAGGGGAGGTCGTGGGCATCGCCGGCCTGATGGGCGCGGGCCGTACCGAGTTTGCGATGAGTCTGTTCGGCCGGGCGTGGGGCCGCAATATTTCCGGCCAGGTCCGGATCGACGGCCGCGAGGCCGATTTGTCCAGCGTGACGGCGGCGATCGACGCGGGGCTCGCCTATGTCACGGAGGATCGCAAGCAGTTCGGGCTGATCCTCGCCGACGATGTGCGCAAGAACATCAGTCTGGCAAGCCTGGACCGTGTCGCCTCGCGGGGCGTGATTGACGACGTCAGGGAGTTGAAGGCGGCGAGCGACTACCGGGCCCGGATGCGGATCCGCTGCTCCGACGTCTATCAGGAGGCGGGGCAGCTTTCCGGCGGCAACCAGCAGAAGGTGGTGCTGTCGAAATGGCTGATGACCGACCCCAAGGTTCTGATCCTCGACGAGCCGACCCGCGGCATCGACGTCGGTGCGAAATACGAGATTTATTGTATCATCAACGAGCTGGCGGCGGCCGGCAAGGGCGTCGTCGTGATCTCGTCGGAAATGCCGGAACTGCTCGGCATCTGCGACCGGATCTGCGTGATGAATGACGGCGCCTTTGTCGGCGAATTTGCCGCAGCGGAAGCGA
>PNLC01000255.1 GCA_013822885.1 Bradyrhizobium sp. | reverse complement strand
TTGCGCATGTCGTTGCCGATCACAGCGGTCGGGCCGCTGAAGGTCGAGACAAAGCCGATTTTGATGGTGTCGCCAGCGGACGCGGGCTGCGCCAGCGCCAGAACCGTTGCGCTCGCCAGCCAGAATGCCTTCTTCATGATCACTCCCCTCCTCGTTATCGAACCAGGCCCGCCGCTTCGCGACGGGCCGCGCCTGTTCCGCGCGCCTCTTATCAGGTGAGGTGTTTTGTGCGCGAAATGGCCGGGCAGCGGCAAGCATGAACCAGCGGCCCTGATTAGAACCTTCGGCCCATACTCCCGATGGCCTGCACCATAATTCGCGGACGGCGGCGATGGCAAGAATTATAATGCCGGTTGCGTAGGCAACGATTGTCGCACTAGGCGACGTCCCCGAGGCGTCCGTTCGAGCTGGGCAGGCCTTTCGCGGCTCGGTGCCGTGCGTAGGCCAATGCCTGCTCGCTATCGAGCGATTGGCAAGCACGTTTGGACCGCAGAGCCGAATGACTACATAATCCAGAGCCGAAGACATCTGAACCGGGGCCCGCCACCATGACGACAGCGCCGAAACAGCCGCATCGCGTGGTCATCGTCGGCGCAGGTTTTGGTGGTCTGGAAACCGCCTTCGGTCTTGCCGGCGCACCGGTCGAGATCACGCTGGTGGATCGCCGCAACCACCATCTGTTCCAGCCACTGCTCTACCAGGTCGCGACGGCTTCGCTGGCGACATCGGAAATTGCCTGGCCGATCCGCTATTTGTTGCGCGGCCGCCGCGAGGTGACGACGCTATTCGCCAACGTGAACGGCGTCGACGCCGCGGAGAAGCGCGTGCGGCTCGATGACGGCGGCACCCTGCCCTATGACACGCTGGTGCTGGCAACCGGCGCGCGCCACGCCTATTTCGGCCACGACGAATGGGAGCCGTTCGCGCCCGGCCTGAAGACGCTGGAAGATGCCACCACGCTGCGGCGGCGCATCCTCGTCGCCTTCGAACGCGCCGAGCGCGAGACCGATCCGGCGAAGCGCGCGGCGCTGCTGACCTTCGTCATCATAGGCGCCGGCCCGACCGGCGTCGAAATGGCCGGGACGATCGCCGATCTCGCCAAGGACACGCTGCCACCGGACTTCCGCAACATCGACACCCACAAGACCCGCGTCGTGCTGGTCGAGGCCGGCCCGCGCGTACTGGCAGGTTTTCCGGAGGATCTCTCCGCCTACGCGCAACGCTCGCTCGAGGACATCGGTGTCGAGGTGGTGCTCGGGCAGCCCGTCACCGAGTGCACGGCCGACGGCGTCGTCTATGGCGGCAACAAGCTGGAAGCCAGAACCATCGTATGGGCTGCGGGCGTGCGTGCCTCGCGCGCGGCGGAATGGATGAACGCGCCGGCCGACCGCGCCTATCGTTTGAAGGTCGAGCCTGATCTCACCGTGCCCGGCCACCCCGACGTGTTCGCGATCGGCGATACCGTGACCATTGCCGGCCCCGACGGCAGTCCCGTGCCGGGCATCGCGCCGGCCGCCAAGCAGCAAGGGCGTTACGTCGCGTCGCTCGTCAAGGCGCGGCTGAACGGCAGCACCCTGCCGCCGTTCCGCTACAAGCACGCCGGCAGCCTCGCGCAAATCGGCAAGAAAAAGGCGGTGATCGATTTCGGCTGGATGAAGCTGCGCGGCAATCTCGCGTGGTGGATCTGGGGCCTCGCCCACATCTACTTCCTGATCGGCCTGCGCAACCGGCTCAGCGTGGCGCTGAGCTGGCTGTGGATCCACGCCCGCGACCAGCGCGCCGCGCGACTGATCACGCAGGGCTCGAGCAAGGTCTCCGGATGAATTTGACGCTGGCCAACCATATCGTGAGACGGCGGCCCCCCGTTTCGGTTGACGTCCGCAACGGCCCGGCCATTGTAGCGCAACCGCGAGAAGGAATGCGGATGCAGCTATGGCGGGAGGTGACGATGCAAGGGCTCAGGATCGATGTGCGCGCGTTCGTCAGCGTGGCTTTGCTGGTCGCGGCGATCTCACTCGGTGCCGCCGAGGCAATGGCGGCGAAGATGGCCGGCGATCCGGCCACGACCTGCAGCGACCTTATTCGACCGACGGACAATGTCGTCCGGATCGACTCCGCCACCATGGCCGGGCCGACACCGCGCACCATCGCCGAAAAAGGCCCGACGCCGGCGGCACGCGTCACGCCAGCCAATCCGCAATTCTGCAAGGTGCTCGGCCAGATCGCGCCGTCCGATCCCAAGGCGCCGCCGATCAAATTCCAGGTCAACCTGCCGGTCGAGTGGAACGGCCGCTCGCTGCAATATGGCGGCGGCGGCTTCAACGGCGTGCTGATCACGGGTCTGGCGCTGCCGCCGGCGTTTCCGTTCGACACCACCTCGCCGCTGGCGCGGGGTTTTGTCACCTACGGCACCGATTCCGGCCATGAGACCAAGCCGGGCGAACCGCCGCAATTGTTTGCGCTCAACGACGAAGCTTTCGAGAATTTCGCGCACCGCTCCTACAAGCGCGTGCGCGACGCTGCGGTTGCGCTGATGGTGCGCGCCTACGGCAACCCGCCGGTCAAGCTGTACTTCATGGGATCGTCGGAAGGCGGCCGCGAGGGCCTGACGATGGCGCAGCGTTATCCGGAAGATTTCGACGGCATTTTCGCACGGGTGCCCGTAATCAACTGGGTTGGCCTGCAGCATGCCGGAACGCGGGCGGGGCTGGCGACGATGGGCGAAGGCTGGATCCGCCCCGCGCAGGTCGAACTCGTTGCGAACGCGGTGCTGCAGGCCTGCGACAAGGCTGACGGCTCCGACGATCAACTGGTGCAGGACCCCGTCGGCTGCAAGGCGAAATTCCAGCCGGAGGCGCTGCGCTGCGCGGCCGGCCAGAGCGGCGATGCCTGCCTGACCGACGCGCAGATCACCGCGATCAAGACGTTGCATGCGACCTACAAATTCCCGTTCGCATTGGAAAACGGGCTGGATGATTATCCGGGCTGGGGCGTCTCGGGCGAAAACATCCCGCCCTTCGGCCCGACCGGCGGCTGGAACGCCTGGTGGCTCGGCAAGGCGGCGCCGACGCTGCCGCCATCGCCAACCAACGGTATCGCCTGGATCTATGGCGCCGGTGGCATTCAATACGTGTTCGCGCGCGACCCGCAGCTCGACGTCACCAAATACAAGCCTGAAGATTACAAGGAGCGCCTGCTTCACGTATCGAAGCTGATGGATTCGACCAATCCCGACCTTAGCCGCTTCAGCGCGCGCGGCGGCAAGCTCGTCATTCTCGAGCACATGGCCGACTACGCGCAAAGCCCCTATGCGGGAATCCGCTACTTCGAAAACGTCCAGCGCACGATGGGCAAGGAGAAGACCGCGGAATTCGCCCGCCTCTACACCGCGCCCGGCGTCGATCATGTCGGCTCCGGCGCGCCCGCCAATATCGACTTGCTGGCTGTGCTCGTCGACTGGGTCGAGCACGGCAAGGCCCCCGGCAATCTCGAGGTGATCGAGCAGAGGGTCGAAGCGCCGGCCTTCGAGACGACGCGTTCGCTGCCGCTGTGCCAGTGGCCGGCGTGGCCACGCTACAAGGCGGGAAGGCCGATCAATCGGGCGGAAAGTTTCACCTGCGATCCGTAAGTCTGCGCTACTTCACCAGCGAGCAACCACCGTCCGCAATCGGGCGGAACGCCTGTTCGGCCGGGATGGTCGAAATCAGGCGGTAATAATCGTACGGGTATTTCGATTCTTCCGGCTTCTTCACCTCGAACAGATACATCGGGTGAATGACGCGGCCATCCTGGCGGATGGTGACGTCACCGAACAACTTGTCCTTCCCCTTGAACTTCTTCATCTGCGGCACGACGTCCTTCGCGTGATCGGTGCCCGTTGCCGCTACGGCGTTCAGATAGGCGAGCGTGGACGCGTAAACGCCGGCCTGGTTGCCACTCGGCATCTTGCCGTTCATGCCCGGCCGCGCCGCAAAGCGCTTGGCGAAGGCGCGGGTATCGTCGTCCATGTCCCAATAGAAGGCTTCGAGAAGCTGCAGGCCTTGGGCTACCTTCAGCCCCATGCCGTGGATGTCGTTGACGAACAGCAGGAACGCCACCATGGTCTGGCCGCTCTGCTGGATGCCGAACTCGTTGGCCTGCTTGACCGCGTTGATGGTGTCGCCGCCGGCATTGGCAAGGCCGATCACCTTGGCCTTGGAGTTCTGCGCCTGCAGCAGGAACGAGGCGAAGTCCGAGGTGCCGAGCGGATGCTTGCTCGAGCCCAGCACCTTGCCGCCGTGCTTCTCGATGTAGTTGGTGGCTTCGGCCTCGATGCCCTTGCCGAGCGCGTAATCGACCGTGATGAAGTACCAATCCTTGCCGCCGCGCGCCATCATCGCCGCCGCTGTCGTGTTGCCGGTCGCCCAGGCGTCGTTGACCCACTGGATGGTGTTGGGCGAACAGGCCTTGCCGGTGAGATCGGAGCTGGCGGTGGACGACGCCAGGAACGTCATCCGCGAATCCCGCAGCAGCGCATTGATGGAAAGACCGACCGCCGAATTCGGCACGTCGACGATGGCGTCGACGCCTTCGACATCGAGCCATTTGCGTGCGATCGCCTGGCCCACGTCGGCCTTGTTCTGGTGATCGGCATAGACGATCTCGACCTTGATGCCCTTGCCGCCACCGTTGAAATCCTCCGCCGCCATGCGCGCGGCTTCGACCGAGCCCATGCCGTTGGTGTCCTGGAAGATGCCGGAGATGTCGTTGAGCACGCCGACGCGGATCACGTTGTCGGAAACTTGCGCGCGCGCCGCGTTCGCGCAGGCCAGCGACAAAGCGCCTGACAACGCCAGCGCCAGATGATTTGCAAAACTCTTCATGCCATTCTCCCTCGGATTTTTTTGTTTGAAAGGCCTAACGCTGCGATGGCGTCAGGCCGGCGTGATGGTGACCGGCAGACTTTCCAGCCCGCGCAGCGTATTGTTGTAGCGGCGCTTCACCGGTCCGGTGATCTCGATGCTGCCGACCTTGCGCGCCAGCGCTGCCAGCATGGTTTCGCCTTCGAGGCGGGCGACGAGCTGGCCGACGCACATGTGGATGCCGGAGCCATAGCCGACATGACCGCTGGTCCGCCGCGTGATGTCGTAGCTGTCGGGCTTGTCCCAGCGGCGCGGGTCACGGTTGGCCGCGCCGAGGAACATCAGCACCTTCTCGCCCTCCCCGATGCGATGACCGCCGATCTCGACCTCCCGTGTCGTGGTGCGGAAAAACGTCTGCACCGGGCTCTCGAACCGCACCGCTTCCTCGAACGCGTTGCGGGCCAGCGTGGGATCCTGGCGCAGCCGCGCCAGTTGATCGGGATAACGCGCCAGGCAGTAGACGGCGGCGCCGATGCCGTTGACCGTGGTGTCGAGCCCGGCCGACAGCAGCGAACGCACCAAAAGCGGCGCCTCGGCCGCGGTGATATCGCCGGCATCGACGCGCGCATGGATGCAGGCGC
This sequence comes from Bradyrhizobium sp., assembly GCA_013822885.1. Classification (GTDB taxonomy): domain Bacteria; phylum Pseudomonadota; class Alphaproteobacteria; order Rhizobiales; family Xanthobacteraceae; genus Bradyrhizobium. Next base: position 973 of record PNLC01000255.1, on the reverse strand, counting down.
CGAACCCGCCGGGTGCGAGGTTCTCGCGCTGGCACTGCTCGGCGACATAGGCCTGATGCGGCGCCGAGCGCTCGATCGCGTCCTGGCGCAGCTTGTTCGGCGGGCCGAAAGCGTTGAAGACGACGCCCGCATAGGGCAGCAGATTCTCGCGTCCTTCCTGCTTCAGGCCGAGCGCATCGGGAAAGATCGCCAGCGGATAGGCTTCAGCCAGATCCGTGATCGCGTCGAAACTTCGCTGCTCCAGCAACCGGTCGACGGTAGCGGCGGCGGCCGCAGCGAAACGATCGCGGACCTGCTTCAGGGCGGTCGGCGACAATACCTGGCTCAGCACCGCGCGGGTGCGGGTGTGCGCCGGCGGATCTGCCTCGAGGATGATGCTTGGCGGGCGCCACGGCGTTTCCTTTGCGAAATCGCTTAAGCCGACGCCGCGGCTCGAACAGAACGTGGCGGGATCATTCAGGACAGCGTGCACCTCCGCATGGCGCGCCACGCCATAGACGTTCCACTTGTCGAGATAGACCAGCGGTCCCGCCTCTCGCAGCGTCTCCTGGCAGGGATACAGGTCGTCGAAAAACTCGATTGAAAACGGATCGAGAGCGAGATGCGGCACAGCCGCGCCTTGGCCGACTGAAGCGCTGGAATTCGTCGAAGTCATCGAGACCTCCCCAAATTTGTCCTTGTAAAGCCTAGTCCCATGCCCCTATTGCTCGGTCGCAGTTCCGCAGCGATGATCGAGACATGAGCCAGATTCCCCTTAGCCGGAAACCGCGCCGGCCGCGCCCCGCGGAGCCCGCAATCGCCGATGACGGCCCATTGCTCGATCTCGACCGCTACGTTCCGGCGTTCATCACCTTCATCGCCAACAAGCTGTCGAACAGCGCGACGGTGTTCTATCAGCGCAATTTCGGCGTCAACGTCACGGAATGGCGGATCATGTCGCTGCTGGCGATCGAGCCCGGCATCCCGGCCTCGC
>PNLC01000254.1 GCA_013822885.1 Bradyrhizobium sp. | reverse complement strand
TGACTCGCTGGTGCGCGGCACCACCTCGAAGAAGATCGTCCGCATGATGCGCGACGCTGGCGCCCGCGAAGTGCATTTCCGCCTCGCCTCGCCGCCGATCCTGTATCCCGATTATTACGGCATCGACCTTCCCGACCGCGGCGGACTTCTCGCTGCGACCCATTCGCTCGAAGAGATGCGCGAAATCATCGGCGCGGATTCGCTGGCCTTCCTGTCGATCGACGGCATGTACCGTGCCATGGGCGAACCCGGCCGCGATCCCGCCAATCCAAAGTTCTCCGACCACTGTTTCACCGGCACCTATCCAACCCACCTCACCGACCAGACCCAGGTCGAACAGCAGCCCCGGCAATTGTCGCTGCTGGCGGAAGCGAGCTGACGACGGCATTTAACGCCGATAATCGCGTAATTTTCGGTCATGGCCGGGCTTGTCCCGGCCATCCACGTCTGTAAAACCCGCCGCAAAGACGTGGATGCCCGGCACAAGGCCGGGCATGACGAAGGCCTAGATCATGACCAAACCCCTCGCCTCCCGTATCGCGCTCGTCACCGGCGCCTCGCGCGGCATCGGCTATGCCACCGCGCGCGCGCTGGCGAAGGCCGGCGCACACATCGTTGCCATCGCGCGCACGCAAGGCGGCCTGGAAGAACTCGACGACGAGATCCGGAAAGACGGCGGCAGCGCGACGCTGGTGCCGCTCAACCTCACCGATTTCGACGGCATTGCCCGGCTCGGCGCAGCGCTGCATGAGCGTCATGGCAAGCTCGACATCCTCGTCGGCAATGCCGGCATCGCCGGTCCCTCCTCGCCGCTCGGCCATATCGAGCTGAAGCCGTGGAACGACGTGATGGCGATCAACGTCACCGCCAACTTCCAGCTCATCCGCTGCATGGATCCGCTGCTCAGGGTCTCCGACGCCGGCCGCGCCGTGTTCGTGACTTCGGGCACGGCCAGCAAGGCGAGCGCCTACCAGGGTCCCTACGCCGCCTCGAAGGCCGCGCTGGAAACGCTGGCGCGCTCCTGGGCCAACGAGACCGTGAGCACGAAGCTGCGCGTCAACCTGTTCAGCCCCGGCCCGATCCGCACCCGCATGCGCGCCAGCGTGTTTCCCGGCGAAGATCCGATGACGCTGGATACGCCGGAACAGGCCGCCGAGTTCATCGTGCCGATGTGCACGCCTGAGTGGACCGAGACCGGCAAGCTCTACGACTACAGGACGCGGACGTTGATGAGCTTTCAGCCGCCGGCCTGAGTTCCCGTTTCGGGACACCCAATGGTGCCTCGGCAGCCCGTTTCTTAACATGGCGGAACATGTCTGCCTCCAAAATCGGCACCGGGAAGCGGATACGGATACGATAGGCGGATTGCCGGCGTCGGCGGGAACCACTAACAGGATAGCAGTTTGCATGATCAGCCAGGGCCGCAAGTCCTGGCGATAAGATCGCGCGACAGTCAAATACCGGGCCCGGCTCCCTCAAGAAAGCCGTCCGGGCTACCTAAGATGGAGGATATATATGAACACCCTTACCACGCGGCGCCTTGCCGCGATGATCAGCGTTGCCGGCATCTGCTTTGCCGCGCCGGCCTACGCCCAGGAAAAGACCGTCAAGATCGGCGTTCTCAACGACATGTCGAGCCTCTATGCCGACATCGGCGGTCCCAACTCGGTGGTCGCGATCAAGATGGCGGTCGAGGATTCCGGGCTCACGAAGAAGGGCTGGAAGATCGAGGTCGTCAGCGGCGACCACCAGAACAAGCCCGACATCGGCGTCAACATCGCACGGCAGTGGATCGACAACGACAAGGTCGATGTGATCGCTGATACGCCTAACTCAGGCGTCGCGCTCGCGGTCAACAACCTCGTCAAGGAAAAGAACAAGGTCCTGCTCAACTCGGGCGCCGCCACCGCCGATCTCACCGGAAAGGCCTGCACGCCGAATACGGTCTCCTTCACCTACGACACCTACATGCTCGCCAACGGCACCGGCAAGGCGCTGACCAAGGCGGGAGGCGACAGCTGGTTCTTCCTGACTGCCGACTACGCTTTCGGTCACGCGCTCGAGCGTGACACGTCGGCGGTCGTGACCGCCAATGGCGGCAAGGTGCTCGGCGGTGTCAAGGTTCCGATCAACACCGCCGATTTCTCGTCGTTCCTGCTACAGGCGCAAGCCTCCAAGTCGAAGGTCATCGGGCTTGCCAACGCCGGCGGCGACACCACCAACTCGATCAAGCAGGCGGCGGAATTCGGCGTCGTCGCGGGCGGACAGAAGCTCGCCGCACTGCTGCTGTTCATCAACGACGTGCATTCGCTCGGCTTGAAGACCGCGCAAGGCCTGACGTTCACCGAATCCTTCTACTGGGACATGAACGACGCGACGCGCGCCTGGTCGAAGCGGTTCGCTTCTCTCGCCAGCAAGAATGCGATGCCCTCGATGACCCAGGCCGGCAACTACGCCGTGGTGTTGCATTATCTCAAGGCCATGGAAGCGCTCGGCGGCAATCCGAATGACGGCGCCAAGGTCGTCGCCAAGATGAAGGAACTGCCGACCGACGATACGCTGTTCGGCAAGGGCCCGCTGCGTGCCGACGGCCGCCGCCTGATCCCGGCCTACCTGTTTGAGGTGAAGAAGCCGGAAGAATCGAAGGGGCCGTGGGATTACTACAAGCAGATCGCCACGATCGCTCCCGAGGACGCTGCCAAGCCCCTCGAAACCAGCGATTGTCCGCTGCTGAAGAAGTAAGACGTCGCGTCCAGTCACGGTTTCCTTATCCCGAGGCGCGCTTTTTGCGCGCCTCGTTTCGCGGACCGCTAGCTAAAGCAGACTTCTCTTGATCCAAGCCGTACCCGGCGTGAGCGAAAAGCTCTTACGCAATCAGCTCGAACTGTTGCAATGCGGCGGCGTGGGCTCGCTCCGCTCAAGTAGGTCGGGTGTTCGCACTACAGACTTGCGCGGAAAACCCGCTGCAAACCACCGATCGCAGCAATTACAACTGCTTAGACGCGGTATCGCACTCGGCATGTAGTCTGGATTGCGGTCAACCGGTCGATCTTGACGTATGCTGCAGCCACTCGATCCCTCCTCAACTTTCGCTTTCGGTGCGGTGGCACCGCCCGCGCCTTAACGGTGCTGTTGATCGAATAAAGGTCCGGTCCCGGGGGCGGCGGGACGCTCTTCAAAGCATGACGATGAAAAATTTGTTGATGGATGCTTGCGCCTTTAAATTGAGTTGCCAATATTTACTATCGGGAGGGCATCGCCATGTCCGCACAGCAACTGTTTAAGGCCGCCCGAATCGGCGTCATTGTGACGCTGGTCAGCGTAAGCACGTTGGCGTTCGTTCAAACCGAACGCGGCCGGTCCGTCTATGCCCACTATTTTCAGCCTCTCTCCGCTTCGCAGAAAGTAGCGGTCGTGGTTTCCGATCCGAAAGACACGACAGATACGAAAACGTCCTCGTCTGTCGCGAAGACTAGCCCCACGAATTCAGGCAGCCAAACCGAGCAGGCACCGGAAGATAAAACGGCGGGCTCGACGGCAGTGACGGGACCCGGCACCGCAGGCACCGGCACCCCCGGTTCAGCTAGCGGCCACACCACCGGTTCCTCGGCAACAACGACAGGCGCCGCCCCGTCAGCCGTCTTGGTTCGTGCCTACAATGGCCAGGCCGCGGATATCAGACTTAAGTTTGTGCTAGACGATTTGCGCGTGGACCTCCGCAAAGCGGGGCAAGAGATCGCGGACGCAAAGGGGCGAGCACCAGCCTTGGCAGTCCGGACGGCGTTGGATGTCATCAGTCGTAGCCAGGATCGCACCGAGACGCTGCTCGATATCGCGCGGGATATCGACGTTAGCCGATCGCTCAAGGGAAACCTGTCGACGCCGGAGAAGGCTGCCGCTGCCAGTTCGGAGTCGGCCACATTCGGAATGGTGCGCGTTCCGAAGGAGGCCTCTTCCTGGTTGGAGCCGGGGACGGTCATCGGTATCGTTACGCTGTTGGTAGCTGTTCTGGTGTTCTGGTTCGGAGACAATCTGAGCGGACGCTTCGCTAAAAGGCGTGATCTCGTGATTTCGGTTCCGTCTCAGGTTCAGGCACTCGCGGGACCGGCCGAGACGGTTCAACTCGAAAGACAGCCAGCTTCGACGACAGCCGCTGCGGCATCAATGAAATAGAAGCGCCGCCTGCAACACCGTCGACAACGCGCGAGCAGCCCCACAAGGAGTTATGGGTTGATCTTCACTTCCGCCACGGTCCGCGCTGCGATCACCAGCCCTAGCGCCAACAATACCGCGGCCAGCAGGAATGGCGCGCCCGGCATTTTCAACGGCGCCTGGTCGCTGATGAAATAGGCAAAGGTCAGCGTGAACAGAAACGGGCCCAGCATTTGCGCGACGCTGTTGACGCTGTTGGTCGCGCCCTGCAATTGGCCCTGCTGATCCGGCGCCACAAGTCGCGTCGTCAGCGCCTGTACCGCTGCGCCCGCCACGCCCCATAGCGACATCAAGGGAATGCCGAGCCAGAACAGCGGCCCGGTCGGCGCGACCCCGTAGATGAAAAAGCCGAGCGCGCCGCAGGCGAGCCCGAGCAGCAATGCGCGGCGTTCGCCGAGAAGCTTGACGATCGGGCCGACGCCCGCACCCTGCACCACCATCGCGCAGACGCCGACCAGCGCCAGCGTCAGGCCGACCGTCGTCGTGTCCCAGCCATATCGGTAGGTGGCGTAGAGCACGAAGGTGGAAGGCAGCACCACATGCGCGACCTGCCCGAAGAAATTCGCCAGTGACAGCCCGGCGAGAATCCGGTTGGAACGCAGCAGATGCAGTGCACCAAGCGGACTGGCGGCCTTCCAGCGGAACGGTGCGCGGCGCTCCGGCGGCAGCGATTCGGGCAGGATCAGCCAGCCGTAGAGCGTGTTCGCAAAGCTTAGACCCGCCGCGATCCAGAACGGCAGCCGCGGATCCATGCCGCCGAGCAGGCCGCCGACGGCAGGGCCGAGAATGAAGCCTGCGCCGAAAGCCGCGCCAATTTTGCCGAACACCGCGGCGCGCCGTTCCGGCGGCGTCACATCGGTGATGTAGGCAAACGCCGTGGAGATACTCGCCGAGGTAATGCCTGAAATCACCCGGCCGATGAACAGCCAGAGCAGCGTCGGCGCCAGCGCCATCAGCACATAGTCCAGCGCCAGCCCGAAATTTGACAGCAGCACCACCGGCCGCCGGCCGAACCGGTCCGAGAGCGCGCCGAGGATCGGCGAGAACAGGAACTGCATCAGCGCCCAGGCGGTGCCGAACAGACCGAATATCCGCGCTGCGGTGGCGGTATCGTTGTCGACGAAACTCTCCACAAGCTTGGGCAGGATCGGCAGGATCAGGCCGAGCGCGAGCATGTCGAGCAGGATGGTAACGAAGATGAAGGCCGCCGCGCCGCTGCGTACCGGCGACGAGTCGGTCGCTCGCGCGGACGCCTCTTCGTTCACGACGGCCGCTTGCGCTTATGGGCGAACGGATTGGCCTTTTCGCGCAGCGTGATCCGGATCGGCGTGCCCGGCAGGTCGAAGGCCTCGCGCATGCTGTTGGTAAGGTAGCGCAGATAGGATTGCGGCACGGCGTCAGCGCGCGAACAGAACAGGATAAAACTCGGCGGCCGCGCCTTGGCCTGCGTAATGTAGTTCAGCTTCAGCCGGCGGCCCGAGACCGCGGGCGGCGGGTTGGCATCGACCGCCTGCTCGAACCAGCGATTGAGCGTAGCCGTCGGCACGCGCTTGTTCCACACCGCGTAGGCTTCCTCAATCGCCGTCATCAGCCGATCGATGCCCTCGCCCATCAGCCCGGACACCGCGACAACGGGCGCGCCTTTGACCTGCGGCAGCCAGTGGTCGACATCGGTGCGCAACGCCGAAATCAGATTTCCCTTGCGCTCCATCAAATCCCATTTGTTGACCGCCAGCACGATCGCCCGTCCCTCGCGCTCGACCAGATCGGCAATGCGCAGGTCCTGCTCCTCGAACCGGTTCTGCGCGTCCATCATCATCACGACGACTTCGGCAAAGCGCACCGCGCGCAAGGCGTCCGCCACCGACAGCTTTTCCAGCTTCTCCTCGATCCGCGACCGGCGCCGCAGGCCCGCGGTATCGAACACGCGAAAGTCGCGTCCCTTCCAGTTGATCTCCACCGAAATGGAATCGCGCGTGGTGCCGGCCTCGGCGCTGGTCAACAGCCGCTCTTCACCGAGCAGATGATTGATCAGCGTCGACTTGCCGGCGTTGGGACGGCCGACGATGGCGACGCGGATCGGACGCTGCGCGATCTCCTCATCGGTCTCGATGATATCGTCATCGTCGAACTCTTCAGCCTCATCCACCGGCTCCGGCATCAGCACAGCGAGCGCATCGTAGAGATCGCTCAGGCCTTCGCCGTGCTCGGCGGAGATCTGGATGGGGTCGCCGAGCCCGAGCGCGTAGGACTCCATCGCACCGACTTCGCCGTGCCTG
>PNLC01000253.1 GCA_013822885.1 Bradyrhizobium sp. | reverse complement strand
GAAGATCGAGCCGTACAGCAGCGACAGCACCCCGCCGAAGCAATAGCCGATCACGGTGACGTCGTTCTCGCCGGAGTCCTGCTGCACGCGGCGGATGCAGTCCGGGATGAAATCGAGGACGTAGTCCTCCATCCGCAAGGACTTTTCTTCCGGCTTCGGCGCGGTCCAGTCCAGCATGTAGACGTCGTAGCCGCGCTTCAGCAGGAACTCGATGAAGCTCTGGCCCGGCACCAGATCGAGAATGTAGCCGCGGTTGGTGGTGGCCATCACGATCAGGATCGGCACGCGGTAGAGTTCGTCCGCCATCGGCCGGTAGTGATAGAGGTTCATGGTGCCGCGGACGGCCAGGATGTCCTTCGGCGTGGAACCGAGCGACGGGCCGGACGAGGAAAAATATTCGACGCCCTTGATGCTGCGCTGGATCGCGCGCTGCACTTCGGACTGGACCCGTTCCGAGATGGAGGCGAGATCGAGACCTGCGGTGGGAGCGTTCATTTTTGCTCTCCCTCCGATGGCGGACGCCTGGTGCGCGGCGGCCGCGGCGCGACCTGACCGCTCGCCTGCGCCAGCGAGTTATGATGCACCTGGTGCAGCAGCGCCTTGATCTCGTTGAGCTGGCCTTCGATGGCCTGGATGCGTTCCGCCATGCCGACCATCTGCGCCCGGCTCGGCAGGTTCATCGCCAGCAGATATTTTTCCATCAGCTCGCCGAGCTGCTTCTGCGCGCCGGCCGAGACGCCGCCGACCTGGTTCATCACCTTGGAAAACTCCGGCGACGTCATCGTCTGGTTGGCGAAGGAGTTGAACCCCTTCTCCATCTCACCGATCATGGTCCGCCAGACCTCGGCAGGATCGTTGCCCTTGTCGGCCATCACGCGCTCTCCCTCACGATCACGAGCGCTTGCCACGCTTCGCTTGTTCCGCCCATACGACACCGTTGCGGCGGGCCGGTCAACGCCCGCGAGGTCTTCTGCGGTGCGGGAAACCGTGCCATACAGAGACCCATCGAGGTACCACCCGAGGGAAAGGCAGACGCGATGCTTGCCCATCAACCGCCGCAGATCGCCCGCGCCAACGGCATCGACATTTGCTACGAGATCTTCGGCGATCCGGCCGCGGAACCGCTGCTGCTGATCATGGGGCTCGGCGCCCAGATGATCCATTGGGATGACGAGTTTTGCCGCCAGCTCGCTGCGCGCGGGTTTCGCGTGATCCGTTTCGATAACCGCGACATCGGCAAATCCTCCCATCTGTCCGGCGGCAAGCGCCTGACCGCGTTCGAACTGATCAAGCTGCGGCTTCTGAAGATCCCGGTGACATCGACCTACAAGCTGATCGACATGGCCAAGGATACCGTCGGCCTGATGGACGTGCTCGGCATCAAATCAGCGCATCTGGTCGGCGCGTCGATGGGCGGCATGATTGCGCAGGAAATCGCGATCTCGTTTCCGCAGCGGGCGCGCTCGCTGACCTCGATCATGTCGACCACCGGCAACCCGAGGATACCGCCGCCGACGCGCGAGGCCGCCGCCATGCTGATGGCGCCGCCGCCGACCACGAAGGAAGAGTATTTCGCGCGGTTCGCCAGAACCTGGAAGGTATTGCGCGTCGGTTCCTTCCCCGAGGATGAAGCGCTCGACCCTTCACGCGCGGCGCGCAACTTCGAACGAGGCCTCAATCCGGCCGGGGTCGGCCGGCAGCTGCGCGCGGTGCTGGCTTCCGGCAGCCGCAAGGAGCGGCTGCATCACGTCAAGATCCCGACGCTGGTCATTCACGGCACCGTCGATCCGCTGGTCCGCCCCGAAGGCGGCAAGGACACCGCGGCATCGATTCCCGGCGCGAAACTTTTGATGATCGAAGGCATGGGCCACGCCCTGCCGATCCCGATGTGGCCGCAGATCATCGACGCGATCGACAAGCACGCACATGGCGCGGCGGCGAAGGCGGCTTAGCTTTTTGTCGCGATCCAGATCACATGGCGCGCGCCGCCGCCTCTTCCCGTGGCCCGGACGTTGACTTCGTTGACGTCGAAACCCGCGCCGCGAAGGCGCTTTGCGAACGTCGCGTTGGGCCCCGACGACCAAACGGCCAGCACGCCGCCCGGCTTGAGTGCCGCGTGCGCCGCGCTCAATCCGGCTGCGCTGTAGAGCGCGTCATTGGCCTTGCGGGTCAGCCCTTCCGGCCCGTTATCGACATCGAGAAGGATGGCGTCGAAGGCGGCGCGATGCGAGCGGATGATTTCGGTGACATCGGTTTCCCGGATGCTGACGCGGGGATCGTTCAGGCTGTCGCCGAAGATCTCCGCCATCGGTCCGCGCGCCCAGGCGACGACCGCCGGCACCAGCTCCGCCACCACGATCTGCGCCTTGGCTCCGAGCGCGCCGAGGGCTGCACGCAGCGTAAACCCCATGCCGAGCCCGCCGATAAGCATATCCGGCTTTGCGACCTTTTCGATCTTCTTCGCCGCAAGCGTGGCGAGTGCTGCTTCCGAGCCCGAGAGGCGGCTGTTCATCAGTTCGTTGGTGCCGAGCATGATGGAGTACTCCTTGCCGCGGCGCATCAGGCGGAGTTCATCCTCGGTGCCGGGAATTCGTGTCGTATCGAGTTTTGCCCAGGGAATCATGCTGGAGACTTAGCACGTCTCACGACCGCCGCGGCGTACTGGGCCCCTGCTTTCACGGAGGACGACAGCGGGGCACGCCTACCCGCTCGCCCAGACGTCGAGCACGTAGCGATTCTTCGTGCCGAGATCGTCGATCCAGCGCAGCCCTGCCTCCGCATCCGCGCCTGATTTCTCGCGATAGATCGCGACCAGCGCGGCCTTGACGTCGGGTTCCATCTTGCCGCCATCGCCGCAGACATAGACGATCGCGCCTTGCTCGATCAGGTTCCAGACGTGATCTTTTTGCGCGGCGACCAGATGCTGCACATAGGTCTTCTGTCCGTTCGCGCGCGAGAACGCGGTGTGCAGTTCGGTGATGCCGTCGGCGGCGAAGGCTTTCAGTTCGTCGGCGTACAGAAAATCCTGTTCGGGATGACGACAGCCGAAGAACAGCATCGCCGGGCCGAGCGTGGCGCCTTCCGCCTTGCGATGCGCGCGCTCCTGCAGGAAGCCGCGGAATGGCGCGAGGCCCGTTCCAGGGCCGATCATGATCACGGGCACCGAGGGATCGTCAGGCAGGCGGAAGCCGGCCTTGGTCTCGCGCACCGTCGCATGAATGGTATCACCGACGCGCCGGCCGGCGAGATAGTTGGAGCAGACGCCCCTGTAGACGCCGCGTCCCGAACTCGCGGGCGCTTCCACCACGCCGACGGTGACGCTGCAGCGCTCCGCATCGATCGAAGGCGACGATGAGATCGAGTAATAGCGCGGCGCCAGCAACGACAGCATTTCCAGATAGGCGTGGAACGGCAGTTCGCAGGCCGGATATTCCTCCAGCAGATCGAACACCGACTTGCGCTTGGCCAGCACGTCCGAACGATAGCGCTCGGACGCTACGGCATCGTCACCGACATAGGCCAGCAGTTTCGGCTTGGTGACGGGACAGCGCGTGTGCTCCGACATGATCTGGATCTGCTTGCGGGTCGCAATCTGCTGCAACTCGACGAATTCCGTAAGCAGCCGTCCGACCGATACGGCGTCACCCACCGGCAATTGCGCGCGGCGGCCCTCGGCGACCTGCAGCCTTATCTGGTCGGCCGGCAGAAAGCCGAAACGGCGCGCGACGGAATCGACCAGCGCCGGGTCGTTGCGCGGCACCACGCTGAGATGATCGCCGACGCGGTAGGTGATCCCCGGCGGCAGTTGCACCTCGATATGCCGGGTCGAACGGTCAGAGCTGTTGGCGCCGGTCCTGTTCTGCAGTTCGGAATTGACCGACACCTTCATCCGCGCGACGCCGCCGGACGCGACGATGGTATTGACCGCCGAGGGCGTCACCGGCTCGATCGCATACAGCGGCGCATCGTCGGCGCTGCGGGTGATGTTCGAGGCGAGGCCGAACTCCTTGGCTGCCGCCGGCCCGAGCGCCGCGAACCACTTTTCAAACTGCCCGTCGAGATCGCTGCGGGCATCGCCCTCGCCGCGGCCGTAGACGCTGCGCGCGCCATGCGCGGCCAGTTGCTCATCGATGATGCGCGGCACTGACTGGTAGGTTGCCGCCCAGTCGCTGTTGCCGCAACCGAACACGGCGTAGCGCACCTTGGCGAACACATCCTTCGGGAGGTCGCCTTCAAGCCAGTTGACGAACTGCGTGGCGTTGTCAGGCGGCGCGCCATTGTAGGAGGCGCAGAAGATCAGCACGCCGCCTTCCTGCGGCAGCTTGCCGACATGGTCGTCGAGCGCACCGAGCCTGGTCGCAAAGCCGTTGACCTCGGCGAGATCAGCCACGCGCGTCGCCAGTTCTTCGGCGGTACCGAGGTTGGAGCCGTAGAGCACCAAGAGCGGCGTGTTGTGTCCGGGACGGGTCCGCGCCTTCGGCACTACCACGTTCGAGGCGGCGACAGCCGCCGCTGCCCGTCCGGCGAAGGCGCCCCGATCCTTGTCGGCGCGCGGCCTGACCTTGATCTTGAAGCCTTCGGGCTTGACCGTCAGCGTTTCCTTCAGGTGCATCTGGTAGCGGTGCGGATCGATCAGCTTGAAGCGTTGCAGGATCATGCCGATCGCAAGCGCCGCCTCATGCATCGCGAAACCGCGCCCGATGCAGGCGCGCTGGCCGTTGCCGAACGGCTTCCAGGCATTGATGGGCCGCTTGGCCTCGGCCTCGCGGCTGAAGTTCTCCGGGTCGAACGCGTCGGGGTTCGGCCCCCAGACGCTCGGGTCGCGATGCAGCGCCATCACCAGCACCGTGATGAACGTATTCTTCTTCAGCTTGTATTTGCCGCCGATGGTCTCGTCCTTGAGCGGTGAGATGCCATAGGCCGGCGCCGGCGGCCAGAGCCGCAGCGCCTCCTTCAATATCTGCGTAATGTAGGTGAGCTGCGTGACCTGCTGATAGGTCGGCCTTGCGCCAAGATCCGGCCCGAGTACCCGGTCGACTTCCTCGTAGGCCTTCTTGAGCACGTCGGGATGCTTGAGCAGCGCATAGATCGTGCAGGAGAGAAGCCCGCTGGTGGTCTCGTGACCCGCAATAAGGAATGTGTTGATCTGGTAGCGGATGTTGATGTCGTCGAGCTGCTCGCCGGTGGCGCGGTCGACACCGGTCATCATGGCACCGAGCATGTCCTTTTTGCCCTCGGCGGCCTCCGCATTGCCGCGGCGCTCGGCGATGATTTCGTCGACCATCTTGTTCATGAAGGCAACGTCCTGGGCGAGGTCGCGGCGGCGCTTCTGCAGCCACAGGCCTTCCAGCGGAATGCCGCGCGTCATCATGATGGTCTCGAGCGAGCGCACCAGCGACTCGACAAACGGGTGGTAGTCGCGGCGGTAGAACGAATTGAAGCGGTAGTCGAAGCCGCAGAGGCCGATGGTGTCCAGCGTCAGCGCGGTCATGTCATGGACGACGTCGATCTCCTCGTCGCCGTTGAGTCGCTCCCACTTCTTCACGAGTTGCTCGGCGATATCGACCATGCTTGGGTGATAGGACGTCATTGCGCGGTTGCCGAACGGCTGCAGCAGGATGTTGTGCGCCTTGCTCCAGTTCGGCTCGTTGGTATCGGCGGTAAACAGCCCGTCGCCGCCGACGGCGCGGACACGGCGGAGCGAGCCGCGCACGGCCTTGTCGAAGCGCTTCTCGTCGGAGAGTTCATCGATCAGGTCGTGGCCGGAGACGATCACGAGCGGCGCGCCCATCATGTCCAGCCAGAAGATCGGCCCCAGCTCCTTGGACAACCGCACCAGATGCTGCACCGGCGCGTTCGGATCCAGCGACAGCATGTTGCCGACGACGGGCTTCTTCGGCGGATGCGGGATCGGGTCTAGTTTGTTGGGGGACGCCATTGTTGGAAAGTCTCCTGCCCTGTCTCAACCGTCATTGCGAGCGAAGCGAAGCAATCCATCGCTCGGCAAAAAGAAAGAATGGATTGCTTCGTCGCTGCGCTCCTCGCAATGACGATGAATAACCGTCTCTGGCCTATCCGAATCTCTTCCTACGCCATTCGATCAGCTTGGCGCTGACCTCCTCCGGCTTCTCCTGCTGCGTCCAATGGCCGCTGTCGCGCACCAGATACTTTTCCAAGTCGGGGACGAGTTTCTCCATGCCGTCGGCGGCCGATGGCGGCAGCACCGCGTCGTTCTCGGCCATGATCATCAGCGACGGGACGTGCACGCGATGATCGAGCCCTTCCGAGCGCTGCCAGTTGCGCGTAAAGTTGCGGTACCAGTTGATGCCGCCGGTGAAGCCGGTTTTGGTGAAGGTATCGACGAACACCTTCTTTTCCTCCGCCGACAGGATCGGCGTGCGCGGATCGTGTTTGGCGTCGTAGTTCGCGATCATCTGCGGAAACGCCAGATTGAGCCGCGGCGAGGCGCCGACGCCGGCAATCGGCTGTTCCTCCGGCGTACCTTCC
>PNLC01000252.1 GCA_013822885.1 Bradyrhizobium sp. | reverse complement strand
GGCTATTACATCCGCCTGATGGCGCGCGACCTTGCCGGCACCGCCGCCACCATCGCCACGCGCCTTGCCGAACAGAAGATCTCGCTGGAGTCGATCGTGCAGCGCCACCCCGAAGGTGTCGATGCCAACGGCGCCACGAAGAAGGCGTCACCGGTTCCGGTTATCCTGATTACCTATGCAACGTCCGAGGACGCGGTCTATCGCGCCCTGGAGGCGGTGCAGCGCGACAAGGTGATCAGTGGCCGGCCGCAGGTGATACGGATCGAAAAGAACTAGCGCGGGATCCGAAAGGGATCACGCACCGAGCGAATGATTGCGGGCCGCATTGGTCTGCGCAGTTTTTTGAAGGAGTGACCCGATGTCGACCCATATTTCCGTTCCGCCGCAGTTGCTGCTAGAGCGCATCCTCACGCTGGAGATCGTGCGGGTCACGGAGCGTGCTGCGGTGTCCGCGGCGCGGTTGCGCGGCCACGGACAGGAAAAGGCGGCCGACCAGGCCGCCGTCGATGCGATGCGCCGCGAACTCAACAAGCTGCCGATCGAAGGCACCGTCGTGATCGGCGAGGGCGAGCGCGACGAGGCGCCGATGCTGTTCATCGGCGAGAAGGTCGGGCTCAACGCCGGGCCGCAGGTCGATATCGCGGTCGACCCGCTCGAAGGCACCACGCTGTGCGCCAAGAACATGCCGGGCGCGATCGCGACCATGGCGATGGCCGATGGCGGCACGCTGCTGCATGCGCCCGACGTTTACATGGAGAAGCTTGCGGTCGGTCCGGGCTACAAGAAGGGCGTGGTCGAACTCGACGCATCGCCGGCCGACAACGTCAAGCGGTTGGCGAAAGCCAAGGGCGTCGACGCTTCCGCGATCACTGTGCTGGTGCTGGACCGTCCGCGTCATGCCGACATCATCGCCAGCATCCGCTCGACCGGCGCCGCGGTGCGGCTGATCACCGACGGTGACGTCGCCGGCGTGATCCATTGCGCCGACCCCGACAACACCGCCGTCGACATGTATATCGGCACCGGCGGCGCGCCCGAGGGCGTGCTCGCGGCAGCGGCGCTGCGCTGCATCGGCGGCCAGATGCAGTGCCGGCTGATCCTCGACAGCGAGGAAAAGCGCGCCCGGGCCCTCAAGATGGGCGTGACCGACCCCAAGATGATCTACGGCATCGAGGACATGGTGCGAGGCGACTGCCTGTTCGCCGCCACCGGCGTCACCACAGGCTCGCTGCTCACGGGCGTCAAGTTCCGCAAGGACGTCATCGAGACCGAGACGGTGGTGATGCGTTCGGTCACCGGCACCGTGCGCTACATCAAGGCCGAGCACCGCCAGCTCGAGAAGTTTCATCTGGATTGAGGCTGGCCGTCATTCCGGGGCGCGAAGCGAACCCGGAATCTCGAGGTTCCGGGTTCGATGCTTCGCATCGCCCCGGAATGACAAAGCAAGAATAATAAGGAGGGAGGCGCTCGCAATGTCCGACGTATCAGCCGTAAAAGCTCTGGTATTCGACGTGTTCGGCACCGTCGTCGACTGGCGCACCAGCCTCATCAACGATTTCACCAGATGGTCGGAGACGTCGGGCATCGACGCCGACTGGACCGCGCTGGTCGATGGCTGGCGCGGCGTCTACATGGCCTCGATGGACGAGGTGCGCAAGCATCCCGAGCGCGGCTATCAGATCCTGGATACGCTGCACCGGCGCTCGCTGGAAAAGCTGGTCGCGGAGTTTTCGATCAAGGGGCTGAGCGAGGCCGATCTGCACCACCTCACGCTGGGCTGGCACCGCCTGCATCCGTGGCCGGACAGCGTGCCGGGGCTGACGCGGCTGAAGAAGAAATACATCATCTCGCCGCTCTCCAACGGCAACGTCGCGCTGCTGACCAACATGGCGAAGTTCGCAGGCCTGCCGTGGGACCTCATCATGTCGGCGGAACTGTTCGAGCACTACAAGCCCGATCCGGAAACCTATCTCGGCGCGGCGAAGCTGCTCTGCCTGCCGCCGGAGCAGGTGATGATGGTCGCCGCCCACAACGGCGACCTGAAAGCCGCGCAGCAGAATGGCCTGAAGACCGCCTTTGTCGCGCGGCCGACCGAGTACGGTCCGCACCAGAAATGCGATCTTGAGGCCAACGGCGATTGGGACATCGTCGCCAGGGATTTTGGCGGCATCGCCGACCGGCTGGGGTGCTGAACTTCGTGAGTTTCTATCCCACACCGGCCTGGATCACGCCGTACCAGCCCAGCCCCTTGTAGGTCTCGTAGCCCGGCGTGGCGTGGAACGCGGTCAGCACGCCGGATCGATCCTGATAGAAGCCGGAGCGCCTGCCTTCGAGCTGGAGCGAGATGCGTTCGGTGAGCAGGCCCTGGCCGTCGGATGCCGCGATCACCCGGAAATTGGAATCGACCAGCAGCACGCGCGCCTTGTCGGCGGCACCGACGCGCACGCCCTGCACGATGGCGCGGGCCTGCGGTTCCCAGTCGAAATGGATCGCGAGCACGCCCGTCGGTTTGCCATTGGCCTTGCCGCCGGCGCGTACGCTGGCGCAATAGGTCGCGACCTGGGCGTTGCCGAGCAATGGCTGGCATTCGACGTCGGCGGCGGTGTAGTCGTCGCCGGACCGCAGGTCGCGCGCGGCGCGAAACCATTTGGTCGACGCGACGTTCTGGCCGACGACGTTGAAGCGGTCCGAGCGGCCGCTGGCCACGACATTGCCGTTGAGATCGCAGAGCCAGAGATCGAGATAGACCGTATAGGCGCCGAGTATGACCGCGAGCCGTTCCGACACATGGGCTGCCGCTGTGGCATCCGGCGTCGCCGCGCAATCGACGACGGCGGAGTCGGTCGCCCACCAACGCACGTCGCAGGTCCGCTCATAAAGGTTGCGGTCGATCAGTTCGATGGCGTTGAGCGACAGGTCGGTCATGCGCTCGCCGCGCGACCGGTCAGCCATCTGCGCGATCGAGGTCATCAGGTTGCCGGTCCGGTTCGTGAGCTGGCTTTCGAGCTCGCGGGCGATGGTCTCGACCTGCTGGCCGACGTTGCGCACCTCCTGCGCCACCACGGCAAAACCCGCGCCCTGCGCGCCGGCGCGCGAACTTTCGATCAGCGCATTCAGCGCCAGCATCTTCATCTGGTTGGTGATCTTCTGGATCGATTTGGTCTTCTCGCAGGCGACCTGATTGACCTCGGCGGTCAACCTCGCGATCAGCGTGGAGACGTCGGATTCATCCTCGGCGCTAGCTGAATTCCTGGATTGTTTTGCAATCGTTGCAGTTCGAAAACGGTCAAGCGCGGCGGACATTGGCGGAAATTCCTCAGTCTTTGTGCTGTTGTCGACCTTCTGTGGACCGACGGGACTCAACGAGAGCATGTTGGTACCTTTGTCGCGGATCATGGCTAACGATTGGTTTATTTCCCTTGTCCCGCAGGTAGTATTGCGGGGACAAGTTGCATCTTGTTTGTGCAAGTCGAATTTGTCGGCATAGGGTCAAAGCTGGCGTGGCCAGGATGTGCCAGCCTCGCCGCAGCGAATCGCGCGCAACCGCTCCACGCCATCGCCCCGGTTTGCCGACCGGCGGCTTTGTCCCTATCTCCCGAAGGCATCATGACGCTTCCCGCATCCGCGTTCCCCGTTGAACTTCCGCAGGCCTTTCTCGGCGTCACGCGTTCGGCGACGGGCAAGTTGTGGCGCGACCGGCTCGATGCACGCGGCGCGGCGCGGGCGCTGGCGATCACGCAGCGCTACCGGTTGCCGGAGATGCTGGCGCGGGTGCTGGCGGGCCGCGATGTTGCGATCGATGAAGTGCAGGATTACCTCGATCCGACCATCCGCAAGCTGATGCCCGATCCCCACACCGTGACGCAGATGGAGACGGCGGCGCGGCGAATCGCCGATGCGGCGGCGCGCGGCGAGAAGGTCGCGATCTTCGGCGATTACGACGTCGACGGCGCCACCTCGGCGGCGCTGCTCGCCTGGCATCTACGCCATTGCGGGCTCGATCCGCTGATCCACATCCCCGACCGCATTTTCGAAGGCTACGGACCCAATGTCGAGGCGGTGCGCGGTCTCGCGGCCAAGGGCGCGACGCTGCTCGTCACCGTCGATTGCGGCACCACCAGCCTCGAGCCGCTGGCGGAAGCGCGCAAGCTCGGGATGTCGGTGGTCGTCATCGACCATCACCAGACCGGCGATGAACTGCCCGAGGTCGACGCGCTGGTGAATCCGAACCGCGCCGACGATCTCTCCGGCCTCGGCCATCTCGCCGCCGTCGGACTGGTGCTGATCACGCTGGTCGCCGTGAACCGCGAGTTGCGCGGCCGCGGCTTCTGGACCGCCGAACGGCCGGAGCCGGACCTGCTCGGCATGTTGCACCATGTGGCGCTGGGCACCGTAGCCGATGTCGCGCCCCTGACCGGACTAAATCGAGCTTTCGTCGCCAAGGGACTGATCGCGATGCGCCGCCGCGACCATGTCGGCCACACCGCGCTGATGGATGTGGCCCGGCTGAACGGCCCGCCCGAAGCCTGGCATCTCGGCTTCATGCTGGGCCCGCGCATCAATGCGGGAGGGCGGATCGGGCGCGCTGATCTCGGGGTGCGTCTGCTGCTGGAGGGCGATGTGTCGGAAGCGGCGCGGATCGCGGCAGAACTCGACCGGCTCAACAGCGAGCGCCGCATTATCGAGCAGGCGGCGGAAGCGCAAGCCGAGGCCGAGGCGCTGGCCTCGCTCGGGCTCGAAGATAAGGGTGCCGTCATCGTCACCGCCGCCGAAGGCTGGCACCCCGGCATCGTCGGGCTGGTTGCCTCGCGGCTAAAGGAGAAATTTGCGCGGCCAGCGTTTGCGATCGCGCTGGAGCCGGGCGGCATCGGCACCGGCTCGGGCCGCTCGATCTCGGGTGTCGATCTCGGAAAAGCCGTGCGGCAGGCGGTGAAGGAGCGGATATTGATGAAGGGCGGCGGCCACGCGATGGCGGCCGGGGTGACGCTGCGCAAGGAAAAGCTCGCGGAATTTCGCGCCTTCATGGAAAGCGCGCTGGCCGAGGACGTCGCCAATTCGCGCCACGAGAACGAACTGTTCATCGACGGCGCTGTTAGTGCCCGCAGCGTGACCGTGGAGTTCGCCAACACGCTGAACCGCGCCGGGCCGTTCGGCGCCGGCAACCCCGAGCCCGTGATCGCGCTGCCGGCGCATCAACTCGTCTATGCCGACGAAGTAGGCCAGGCGCATCTGCGCGTGCGCTTCAAGTCCGGCGACGGCGCCATCGTCAACGGCATTGCGTTTCGCTCGGTGGGACAGAAGCTCGGCCAGGCGCTCGCGCAAAACCGGGGCCAGCGGCTGCACGTGGCCGGCTCGCTCGCGGTCGACCGCTTTCAGGGGACGGAACGTGTACAACTGCGCGTGGTCGACGTCGCGGTACCGGATCCGGGACCGGCCGTGATAAGATAATCCGACAACGAAAAACAACAAACGGGAGGCGAAAATGGCAGGGCAGGTTCAGGGCAAGGTCGCGTTGGTGACTGGCGGTGCGTCCGGCATTGGCGAGGCGGTTTGCGAGTTGCTGGCGCGCGAAGGCGCTTCGGTCGCGGTCACCGATGTCGACGATTTGAAGGGGCCTGAAGTCGTCGCGCGGATCAAGAAGGCGGGTGGCGAGGCGAGCTTCTGGCATCACGACGTGACCAGCGAAGCGCGCTGGATCGAGGTCGTGGCTGAAATCATGAAGCGCTATGGCAGGCTGGACGTGCTGGTCTCGAACGCCGGCATCGGCATTGCGGTGCCATCGATCACCCAGATGTCGCTGGCAGACTGGCGGCGGCAGACCGCGATCAATCTCGATGGCGTGTTCCTGTCGGTCAAGCATGGCCTGCCGGCGATGCGCAAGACCGGCGGCGGCTCCGTCATCATGATGTCGTCGCTGGCGGGCCTGCGCGGCTCGGCGAGCCTGTCCGGCTATTGCGCGACCAAGGGTGGCGTGCGGCTGTTCGCGAAAGCGATCGCGATGGAATGCGCTACGTTCGGCGACGGCATCCGCGTCAACTCGGTGCATCCCGGTATCATCGATACGCCGATCTGGGGCAAGATCCCGACGGAAGCCGCAGGCGCCGGACAGAACGCGCCGATCGATCCCGAGGAGCGCGCGAAGATGGCGACGCCGTTGGGTCGTGCCGGGGAGGCCATCGAGATCGCGCAGGGCGTGTTGTATCTGGCGTCCGATGCTTCGCGTTACGTGACCGGGACCGAGCTTGTCATCGACGGTGGCATAAACGCGGGCGGCGTGGTGCGGCCGGCGTGAGGCACCGTCATTGCGAGGAGCGAAAGCGACGAAGCAATCCATCCATCCGTTATGCAGCGCTATGGATTGCTTCGCTGCGCTCGCAATGACAGCGGTGGTCGCTACCCGCCCTGCCTCAACCGCGCCAGCACCTTCAACCCGCCATAGCCGTCCGCCGGCAACAGCCCCATCTTGGTCTGGTAATCCTTCACGGCCTTCATGGTGTCGTTGCCGACGC
>PNLC01000251.1 GCA_013822885.1 Bradyrhizobium sp. | reverse complement strand
CGTGGTGCCGTTTCTGAAAGTCGCCAACGACACCGCGATTGCGGTCAATCAGGGAGGGAAGCGCAAGGGCGCGGTCTGCGCCTATCTGGAGACCTGGCATATCGACATCGAGGAATTTCTCGACCTGCGCAAGAACACCGGCGACGATCGCCGCCGCACCCACGACATGAACACCGCGAACTGGGTGCCTGATCTTTTCATGCAGCGCGTCGAGGCCGACGGCGAATGGACCTTGTTCTCGCCGGACGAGACGCCCGATCTGCACGACCTCTATGGCCAGCCGTTTGCCGAGCGTTACGCGGCCTATGAAGCCAAGGCGGCGCGCGGCAAGATTCGCGTGTTCAAGCAGGTCCGCGCAACTGACCTCTGGCGCAAGATGCTGACCATGCTGTTCGAGACCGGACATCCCTGGATCACGTTCAAGGATCCCTGCAATCTGCGCTCGCCGCAACGTCATGCCGGCGTCATTCATTCGTCGAACCTGTGTACCGAGATCACGCTCAATACGTCCGACGACGAGACCGCCGTTTGCAACCTCGGCTCGATCAACCTGCTCAATCACATCCATGACGGCCGACTGAACGATGCGCGGCTGAAGCGCACAGCGACGATTGCGATGCGAATGCTGGACAACGTCATCGACATCAATTTCTACACGATCCCGGAAGCGCGCCGCTCGAACCTGCGGCACCGGCCGGTCGGGCTGGGGCTGATGGGATTCCAGGACGCGCTGCAGGCGATGCGGATCGCGATGGCTTCCGATGCGGCCGTGGCCTTCGCCGACACCAGCATGGAGGCAATCTCGTACTATGCGATTTCGGCTTCGGTCGATCTTGCGGCCGAGCGGGGACGCTATCCTTCGTTCGACGGCTCGCTGTGGAGCCAGGGCATCCTGCCGATCGATTCGATCGAACTGCTGGCGGACGCGCGCGGCGTCGTCGCAATGGACCGCAGCGCGACGCTCGATTGGGATCGCCTGCGCGAGCGCGTCAAATCGGGCGGCATGCGCAATTCGAACGTGATGGCGATCGCGCCGACGGCGACGATCTCCAACATCTGCGGCGTCGCGCAGTCGATCGAACCCGCCTACCAGAATCTCTACGTCAAATCCAACATGTCCGGCGACTTCACCGTCGTGAACGAGTTCCTGGTGCGCGACCTCAAGGCGCGCGGGCTGTGGGACGAGGTGATGGTCAACGACCTCAAATATTTCGACGGCAGTCTGGGTTCGATCGACCGCATTCCCGACGATCTCAAGGCGATCTATGCCACGGCCTTCGAGATCGACAGCGCCTGGCTGATCGAGGCGGCCTCGCGGCGGCAGAAATGGATCGACCAGTCGCAGTCGCTCAATCTCTATATCGCCAACCCCTCCGGCAAGAAACTCGATTCGCTCTATCGCCTGGCATGGGCGCGCGGTCTCAAGACCACCTATTACCTGCGCGCGCGCAGCGCCACGCATGTCGAGAAGTCCACGCTGCGGGGCACCGACGGCAAGCTCAACAGTGTCGCGTCCGTGACGATGATGTCGCCAGCCCCCATCATCGTCGCGCCCGCTGCCACCGCGCCGGATCTGTCCGGCGCGGTGGCCTGCTCGATCGAAAATCCCGAATGCGAAGCCTGCCAGTAAGCAGCAAGAAGAAAAGGAAACGACAATGCTCGACTGGTCTGAACCGACGGCATCCCGGCATCAGGTAATTCCGCCATTCCCGGCGCAACTAATGGCACGGGCCGATCAAACCGGCCTCGGCACTATTGATCGCCACGGCGGCCGGGTGTCCGTCGACGACAAGCGGATGATCAATTGCCGCGCCGACGTCAATCAATTGCTGCCGCTGAAATACAAATGGGCATGGGAGAAATACCTCGCAGGCTGCAACAATCACTGGATGCCGACCGAAGTCTCGATGCAGGCCGATATCGCGCTGTGGAAATCGCGCGACGGCCTCACCGAGGACGAGCGCCGCGCGGTCAAGCGCAATCTCGGCTTCTTCGCGGCCTCCGAAAGCCTCGTCGCCAACAACATCGTGCTGGCGATCTACCGCCATCTCACCAACCCGGAATGCCGGCAGTATCTGCTGCGGCAGTCGTTCGAGGAGGCCGTTCACACCCACACCTTCCAGTACATCGTCGAGAGCCTCGGGCTCGACGAGGGCGAGCTGTTCAACATGTACCGCGAGGTGCCGTCCATTACCGACAAGGCAGCATGGGCGCTGAAGCACACCCAGCACCTCGACGATCCCGGCTTCAAGACCGGCACGCCGGAGGCCGATCAGGCGTTCCTGCGCGATCTCGTCGCCTTCTATGTCATCTTCGAGGGGATGTGGTTCTATACGGGCTTTGCGCAGATCCTCTCGCTCGGCCGCCGCAACAAGATGGTCGGCATTGCCGAGCAGTATCAGTACATCCTGCGCGATGAATCGATTCACCTGAACTTCGGCATCGACGTCATCAACCAGATCAAGATCGAGAATCCGCATCTGTGGACCAAGGCGTTCCAGGAGGAAGTCCGCGACATGGTTCGCGCGGCGGCCGATCTGGAAGCGGCCTATGGCCGGGACACCATGCCGCGCGGTTTTCTCGGGCTGAATGCGGCGCTGTGTGAGACCTACATGCACTTCATCGCCAACCGACGCTGCGCGCAGCTCGGGCTGACGCGGGTGTTCGACGAAACCGAAAATCCGTTTCCCTGGATGTCGGAGGCGATGGACCTGAAGAAGGAGAAGAATTTCTTCGAAACGCGGGTGATCGAGTATCAGAACGGCGGCGCGCTGAACTGGGAGTAGGGGCTCAAAGTGTCGTCCCGGCGTTCGCAGGAACCCATACCGCGTGACATCTCAATGAGACACCTGCATTCGCGGGACGACGTGATAGGGCGCATAGCTATCCACGTCGTCCCGGCCTCGAGCCGGGATCCATACGCCGCGGCTCCTCGGTTTGGCACAGACGTCAGATACCTTCTGCAACCAACAGCCGCCGCGGCGCATAGGTCCGTGCTTTCGCAGGGACGACGTAGATTCCTGCCGGCTCCGCGTAAAAACTTAAGATTTCTTCAACGCTGGCCGGCCTATTGCTTTGGAGCGTGTGCCTTCGGACAGGAGGCGCTCCGAGCAAGGAATCCCGAATGGCCGTCTTGCCCTCCACCCCCGCAATCGCGCCGGCGCAGCCAGCGATTCCCGCGTGGCTGCTCCGGGTGTGCTTTGCGCTGTGCGTGGTGAATCTGACGCTTGGCGTGGTCGCGTATTTCTCGCACTGGTGGATCTACGATTCCAACGGCCTCGGCATCCCCACCGATTTCATCAACGTCTGGGCGGCCGGGCGTCTGGTGCTCGATGGCCTTCCGGCACAGGCCTATGACTGGGACATCCAGAAGCAGGTCGAGGTCGCCAAGCTCGGCCAGGATTTTGTCGGCTACTTTGCTTGGCACTATCCGCCGCCGTTCCTGTTCGTGGCTTCAGTGCTGGCGCAGTTGCCCTATTCGGTGGGGTATCTCGGTTGGGTCCTCGTCAGCATCGTGCCCTATCTTGTCGTCATACGCGCGATCGTCGGCCACAATCTAGGCATTCTGCTCGCGCTCGCCGCGCCGATGGCGTTCATCAATGCGCTGGTCGGACAGAACGGATTCCTCACCGCGGCGCTGATCGGCGGCGCGCTTTACCTGATACCGGTTCGCCCGGTGCTTGCCGGCATCTGTCTTGGGCTGTTGACCTACAAGCCGCAATACGGGCTGCTGTTTCCGATCGTGCTGGTCGCGGCCGGGCATTGGCGCGTGTTCGTCAGCGCCGCCGTGACCGCAATCGCGATGGTCTTCGTTTCCTGGCTCGCCTTCGGCACCGAGAGCTGGCTGGCGTTCTTTCAATGGATGCCGAGATTCTCGCAAGCCTTCCTGACCGAAGGCAAGGCGACATGGTGGAAGCTGCAGAGCCTGTTCTCGCTGGTTCGTTATGCCGGCGGCACCGAGCAACTGGCGTGGGCGTTCCAGTGGGTGCTCACCGCGTCGGTGGCGGTGGTGCTGGCGCTGATGTGGCGAAGTCGCGTGCAGTACACTTTGAAGGCTGCGGCGCTGGCCGCGGGGACGTTGCTGACCACGCCTTATCTCTTCATGTACGACATGATGGTGCTCGTCATTGCGGTCGCCTTCCTGGTCCGCGTCGGATTGAAGACCGGCTTTCGCGGCTACGAGCTCCCGGCACTTGGCGGCGCACTCGTTCTCATCGGCATTTACATATTCACGGCCACGCCGACGGGACTCGGTGCTACGCTGATCGTCTCGGTCCTCATCCTTGGCCGCGCAGGTTCGTGGTGGCGGCGCGAGCCCGCGCCCGCCCTGGTTGCGGCCGGCGCTTAGGCAGCCCGAGAAGCAGGCTGCTCACGGTGCCCGCTTATTTATCGCGCTGGCCCTTCATAAAACTATCTTGTGTTCCGGCGTGAATAGTTGTTCACTTCTTCAAAGCGGAGTGTTCCTTTCGCTCAATACGTTGAAGTCGTGTGCGTTCTGGCAGTCCTGCGGGGCCGAGAGGGCGCGCCAGGGGATGGAATACGCGCCATGGTGTATCGGCGAACCCATCAGGTGGTGAAGCGGTTGGCGGCACGGCGCAGCGCCATTCTCGCGGCGGCGCGGGACGCGGCGGCCGATGGCGGCATGGCCGCGGTGCAGATCGCGCCGGTTTCGGTCCGCGCTAATGTCGCGGCCGGCACCGTCTATCGCTATTTTCCCTCCAAGGCCGACCTGATTTCCGAACTGATCGCGGATGTGTCGCGCGATGAACTGGCCGCGGTCCGCCGTGCCGCGGATGCGGCGCCCGGTCCGTCCTCGGCGCTCGCTGCCGCCGTCACCACCGTTGCCGTGCATGTGCTGTCGCAGCGCAAGCTCGCCTGGGGTATCCTGGCTGAACCGGTCGATGTCGACGTGTCGGCCTCGCGGCTCGCCAGCCGCCGCGAAATCTCCGGCGAGATCGCCGCCCGAATCGACGCGGCGGTCCGTGCCGGACATCTGCCGGCGCAGGATACGGCGCTCGCGGCTACCGCGCTGCTCGGCGCCTTGCATGAGGCACTGGTCGGCCCATTGGCGCCGGAGAATCTGGACGATCCCGGACGGCTACGCGACGCCGTGCAAACCGTCACGCTCCTGGCGCTGCGCGCCGTCGGCGTGATGGACGCCCGTGCGCGCGGCCTCGTGGTGCAGGCGGTGCTGCCGGCCGTGCTGCCGGCGAAGGCGCTGGTGGGGGCGTAGCAACACGCGACACGTCTTTGCCGCAACCATTTGTCACGTTGCTGCTTTATCAAGGGTCCACCCGTGATGAGGAGAATGCACGATGACCACGACATCAGGATCGGCCAAATGGCAGGGCGGCATCAAGGACGGCAAGGGCGCGATCTCGACCAGGAGCGGCGCCCTCAATGATTACCCTTATGGTTTCGCCAGCCGCTTCGAGGGCAAGCCCGGCTCTAATCCGGAGGAACTGATCGGCGCGGCGCACGCCGCCTGTTTCACCATGGCGCTGTCGCTGATCCTGGGCGAGGCCAAGCTCACCGCCGAACACATGGAAACCAAGGCCGACGTCACGCTGGAAAAGCACGGCGATGGTTTTGCCATCACCTCGGTGCATCTGACGCTGAATGCAAAGATACCGGGTGCGGACAAGGCGACGTTCGAGGACCTGGCGGGCAAGGCCAAGGCCGGCTGCCCGGTGTCGAAACTGCTGAACACGAAGATTACGCTCGACGCGACGCTGCAGTAATTGCTGTCGTCAGTCCGGGTTCGATGCTTTGCATCGCCCCGGAATGGCGGCACACCATCACATCTCCGCGTCGCTCTTGGAGCCGACGGAGGCGATGCGCACCATGTTGGTGGTTCCGGGGATACCGAGCGGCACGCCGGCGACGATGATCACGCGCTGGCCTGCCTTGGCGAAGCCGTCACGGAACGCGATTGAGCCGGCACGATCGACCATGTCGTCCTGGTCGTGGGCGTCTTCCGCCACCACGCAGTGCACGCCCCAGACGACGGACAATTTGCGCCCCGTTGCGATATTGGGCGTGATCGCGACCACCGGCAGCTTCGGCCGCTCGCGCGCGACGCGGATGGCGGTGGAGCCCGACGAGGTCCAGCAGATGATGGCTGCCAATTCCAGCGTCTCGGCGATCTGCCGCGCAGCGTCCGCGATGGCGTCGCCGACCGTGTTTTCCGGTTCTGGCCGCTGCGCTGTCAGCACCGAGCGATAGATAGGGTCGCGCTCCACTTCCTCGCCGATGCGATTCATGGTGGATACCGCTTCGACCGGGAATTTTCCGGCGGCGGATTCCGCCGACAGCATGATGGCGTCAGCGCCCTCGTAGACTGCGGTGGCGACGTCGGACACTTCGGCGCGGGTCGGCACCGGCGACTGGATCATCGATTCCAGCATTTGCGTTGCCACCACCACCGGCTTGCCGGCGCGGCGTGCCATTCGCGTCATTTGCTTCTGCAGGCTCGGCACCCGCTCCAGCGGCAGTTCGACGCCGAGATCGCCGCGCGCCACCATCAGGGCGTCGGAAGC
>PNLC01000250.1 GCA_013822885.1 Bradyrhizobium sp. | reverse complement strand
CGCGCAGACCCCGCCGACCAGCGCGGAGACCCACATGGCATTGACCATGTATCCGTAAGCAAAGGGTTCGAGCAGCGATGACACTAGCTGCGATCCTCATCGCCCGATGACGATCTGCGCCTGGTCGCATGGCCGTCCTGGAAGATCACCGCCCGCTCGTCATCGGTGATCACGTCGAGCGCACGCGGCTTGCCGCCTTCGCTTTCGTTCAGCACGAAATGCCGCAACACACCGCCAAAGGTCTTTTCCAGGTTCGCCTGCGTGAAAATCTCGACCGTGGGTCCGTAGGCGAGCACGGTGCGGTTCAGCAGCACGGTGCGATCGCAGAACTCCGGCACGCTGCCGAGATTGTGCGTGGAGACCAGCATCACACGTCCCTCATCGCGAAGCGAACGCAGCAGCTTGACGATGGCGTCTTCGGTATTGACGTCGACACCGGTGAAGGGTTCGTCGAGCAAGATCACTCGACTGTCCTGGGCGAGCGCGCGGGCGAGGAACACCCGCTTCTTCTGGCCGCCGGAGAGTTCGCCGATCTGGCGCTTGCGGAAATCGGTCATGCCGACGCGCTCAAGCGCCGCTGCGACGGCTTCGTGATCCGCGGCTTTGGCGATGCGCATCATGTTCATGTGGCCATAGCGGCCCATCATCACCACGTCCTCGACCAGAACTGGGAAGTTCCAGTCGATGTCCTCGCTCTGCGGCACATAGGCGACCACGTTCATTTTCAACGCGGCATTGACCGGCTGGCCGAGAATCCTGATCTCGCCCCCGGCGAGGCCGACGAACCCCATGATCGCCTTGAACAGGGTGGACTTGCCGCTGCCGTTCACCCCGACGAGCGCGGTGATCGTGCCTGCCGGGATCTTGAACGTCGCATCGCGCAAGGCGGTGTGACCGTTGCGGTAGGTGACGGTGGCGTTTCTCACGGAGAGTCCGGATCCCGCATCCGAGGACGCGGGATTGAGGAACGTATCGATCATCGCGCTCACTGTGCGAGGCCGTTTGCGATCGTCTCGGACGTCACCCGCAGGAGATCGATATAGGTCGGAACCTTACCATCGGCGGCGCTGAGCGAGTCCACATAGAGAACACCACCATATTTGGCCCCGGTCTCCCGGGCAACCTGCTTGGCCGGGTCCGGAGAGATCGTGCTTTCGGAAAACACGACAGCGATCTTGTTGGCGCGCACCGCATCGATCACCCTGCGGACCTGCTGCGGCGTGCCCTGCTGATCCGCATTGATGGGCCAGAGATAGAGCTCCTTGAGGCCGAAATCGCGGGCGAGGTAGCTGAAGGCGCCCTCGCTCGACACCAGCCATCGGCGCTCAGGCGGAATCGCCGAGAGCTTCGCCTGGATCGGCGCAATCGCCGCCGATATCTTCTGCTTGTACGCCTCGGCATTCGCCTTGTAGGTCGCGGCGTTGTTCGGATCGTACTTTGCGAAGGCGTCACGGATGTTGTCCACATAGACGAGCGCCGCATTCGGCGACATCCAGGCATGCGGGTTGGGCTTGCCCTTGTAAGGCCCCTCCACGATCCCCATCGGCTTGACGCCCTCTGAGACGACGACGCCTGGCACACCTTTGAGGCGCTGGAAGAACCGTTCGAACCAGAGTTCGAGATTGAGTCCGTTCCAGAGCACGAGATTCGCCTCCTGCGCCTTGAGGATGTCACCCGGCGTCGGCTGATAATTATGGATTTCAGCATCGGGCTTGGTGATCGACTCGACGGTTGCCGCATCGCCCGCAACATTCCGCGCCATGTCGGCGATGACCGTGAAGGTCGTGACGGCCTTGAATTTGGCCTGGGCGAACGCCCCCTGCGTCATCAGCCCAAGCACCGCCGTCCCCGCAACCGCCGCAAGAACGACGCGCCTGCCCCTATCAAACATTGCCTTTGCTCTCCTGTGTCGTTCGTGCCGCCACGGCTGCCTGCCGCGGCCTGCGAACATTCTCTAATTGCAATTAATTCGCAACTGGCTTGACGTATACGGAACCTTCTGACATTTTGCAAATGCGAACTATTCGCAAAAGAGGATCGCGCCTTGGGCTGCGATTGAGTTGCAAGAGCAGTAAGGAATACCTTCCGGTGAGTACGTTAAGGCCAACTATTTCCGCCCTAGCGGCGCTCGCGATGGCCGCACCGGCGATGGCGCAGACGGACCTTGTCGATGGCATTCCGCCGGTCTCGATCGCGACCAGCATGCCCGACAACGGCGATCCCACCGGCAGCCGCCGATGGCTCGCCCGGCACGGAATTACCTACGGGTTGGTCTACACCGGCGAAGCGCTCGGCAACGTGTCCGGCGGTATCCGCCGTGGCAGCCTGTATCAGGGCAAGCTGGAAGCGTTCACCGCCATCGACTTCGGCAAGTTTGCCGGATGGCAGGGCCTGAGCTTCTTCGGCAACGCTTTTCAGATTCATCGCACATCCGGAATGCGCGCCGAGCATTTCAACAGCTTGATCACGATCAGCAACATCGAGGCGGTGCCCTCGACGCGCCTTTCCGAACTGTGGCTCGAGCAGAAGCTGTTCGACGATCGGTTCGGCTTCCGCTTCGGCCAGCTTGCCGCCGACGCGGAATTCTTCATCAGCGAATACAGCAGGATGTTTCTAAGCAGCGATTGGCCCACGATCACGGGCGCCAACCTGCCCAGCGGCGGACCGGCCTATCCGCTCGCTACGCCCGGCCTGCGCTGGAGGTTCGATCCCGACAAGCACTGGTCCGCGCTCGTCGCCGTGTTCAATGGCGATCCCGGCGAACAGGGAACGGTCAACACGACAGGTACCAATTTCAGGATCAACGATCCTCCGCTGCTGATGGGAGAGCTTCAGTACCGCCGCAATCAGGGAAAGGACGACAGCGGGCTCGCAGGAATCTACCGGCTCGGCGGCTGGCACCATTTCGGACAATTCCACGATCACAGGCTTGGCACGGATGGCGTCTCGCTTGCTGATCCCCTCAGTAACGGCATCGCCCGCGGGGTCCGCGGCAACAGCGGCATCTACGGCGTCGTCGATCAGCAGATCTACCGGCCAGTGGACGGCGGCCCCGACAGCGGCGTCGGCCTCTTCAGCCGGATTGCGGCCAGCCCCTCGGACAGCAGCCACATCAACTTCTTCCTCGATGGCGGCATCGTCTTTTCCGGCATGATCCCGAGCCGCCCCAATGACAGGTTCGGCGCCAGTTTCATCTACAGCAACATTTCCAACCGCGTTCGCGCCTTCGACCGTGACGTGATCTTTCACTCCGGCAACGGACAGCCGGTCCGCAACTACGAGATGACGATCGAGCTGAGCTACCAGGCCCAGATCAAGCCCGGCTGGACCGTGCAGCCCACATTCGAGTACGTGACCCATCCAGGCGGCCACATCTCCGATCCCGACCGGCCGGAGCAGCCGATCAGGAACGGTGCGATATTCGGCGTGCGGACGACGATTGCGTATTAGGTCCGCGGCGGGGATCTCTGTGACGGCTAGATCAGCCGCATCCCCTTCAAACTCGCATGCCCGTTCTTGCCGACGATGATGTGGTCGTGCACGGAAATGCCGAGCGGGGTCGCGATATCGACGATTGCCTTCGTCATCTGGATATCGGCCTGCGAGGGCGTCGGATCGCCGGAGGGGTGGTTGTGCACCAGGATCAGCGCGGTCGCCGATAGTTCGAGCGCGCGCTTGATCACTTCGCGCGGATAGACGGGGGTATGGTCGACGGTGCCGGTCTGCTGCACCTCGTCGGCGATCAGCTGGTTGCGCTTGTCGAGAAAAAGCAGGCGAAACTGCTCCTTGTCGGCAAACGCCATGCCGGCCCGGCAGTATTCGATCACGTCGTTCCAGGACGACAGCGCGATGCTGCGCTTGATCTCGCCCTTGGCGACCCGGTGGGCTGCGGCGGCCAGCAGCTTGATCTGGTTGATCGAGGCCTCGCCGACGCCATCGACCTCGCGCAGGCGCGCGACGGGTGCGTGAATGACTTGGGCGAATGAGCCAAATTTGTTCAGCAGCGCCTTGGCCAGCGGCTTGGTGTCGCGTCGCGGCAGGGCCGGGAATAGAGCCATCTCCAGCAGCTCGTAATCGCTCAGCGCTTCCGGCCCGGCCGCATGGAAGCGCTCGCGCAGGCGTTCGCGGTGGCCGTGATAATGCGGCGTATCGGCGGATTGATCCGGGGAATTGCTGGTCTTGGCGGGCATCGGCCGTCACCATGCCGTGCCGGCGCGCTTTTGCAACTCTAAAGTGCGGCAGCATTTGAGGAAAAGACGCCGCACGCAGCGCGGCGCCTTCCGGTCGTTTTTTCGAGCTTGTCTGCGATCAGGCTTTCACGGCCGCGAACGCATAGCCGTTGCCGTCCTTCGTCAGCGTGCCGACGTTCGGGAAGCCGAAGTGATAGCCGGCGATCATGCCCTTCTCGGCAATGACGCGATCGAAGAGCGCGCGGCGCGTGGCCTCCGCCTTCGGTCCGTCGGAATCGAACATCGAGAACCAGCCGGGATTGCGGACGAACAACTGGTGGATGCCGGTGACGTCGCTCTGGATGAACAATTGCTGCCCGCCCGATGCCACCAGGAAGGACATGTGCCCGATGGTGTGGCCGGGCGTGGCAATGGCGCGCACGCCGGGGGCCAGCTCGGCGCCGTCGCTATACTGCTTGATGTTCTTCCAGGTCGGGAAGGTCGACTGAATCCGCCTCACATGGTTGCGGATGCCCTCGGGCATCTTCTCCACCAGCGCCGGATCGGTCCAGAACTTGTACTCGACCTCGGGCATCATGATCTCAGCGTTCGGAAACACCTGGGCGTTGGTCTCCTTCACCCACAGGCCCGAGATGTGGTCGGGATGGAAATGCGAGATCACGACCGTGGAGACGGCCGCGGGATCGAGACCGGCCGCCTTCATGTTGTCGGCGAGCTTGCCCACGGTGGGCGGGCCGTTGGTTCCGTAGCCGGTGTCGAACAGCACGACCTTGCCGCCGGTCCTGATCGCGGTGACCGTGAACGGGTTGTCGAACTTGTCAGGACCGATGCCGCCGGCGGTCAACGCCTTCTTGACGTCGTCGAGCGCGGCGTTCTTGACGAAGTTGGCGTCGAGAGCCCGCTCGATGGCCCCCTCATGCAGGCTGAACACCTCGATCTCGCCGACCTTGTATTTGAGGCTGTCGGCCGCGCGCTGCGCATGCGCCGCGTCGATCAATGAAACCGGTCCCTTGAGGCCGAAAACGAGCGCAGCCCCAGTGGCCCCGAGGACCAGATCGCGACGTGATATCTCGAACATTGCCCTTGCTCCCTTGGTTGATCCGTTGCCCGTCAGAGCCTTCTGTTCCGGAAGGCGGGCACACTGTCTACCCCGGGCCGGGTGGGATATTCCGCTGCCAGTCCGGCTCAATGAGAGGCGTGTTGCCGCAGGGCGGCGCTACTTCGGCGGGAGGAGGCAGGGGTAGAAGCCAGGCGCTGGGGCTCAACTATGCCGCAACGAACGGCTTCTCGGCATGGCGCTGCGACAGCGTGAAGATCTCGACGCCGGTTGCGGTCACGCCGACCGAATGCTCGAACTGCGCCGAGAGCGAGCGGTCGCGGGTCACCGCGGTCCAGCCGTCGGAGAGGATCTTCACATGCGGCTTGCCGAGATTGATCATCGGCTCGACGGTGAAGAACATGCCGGGCTTCAGCGTCACGCCCTCGCCGGGGCGGCCGATATGGATGATGTTCGGCTCGTCGTGGAACAGGCGCCCGAGGCCATGGCCGCAGAAATCGCGCACCACGCTCATGCCCTGCGGTTCGACGAAGCTCTGGATGGCGTGGCCGATGTCGCCGGTGGTCGCACCGGGCTTTACGGCCGCGATACCGCGCATCATGGCCTCGTAGGTGATCTCGATCAGCCGCTCGGCCTTGCGGGCGATCGGGCCGATCACATACATGCGGCTGGAATCGCCGTACCAGCCGTCGACGATGAAGGTGACGTCGACATTGACGATGTCGCCTTCCTTCAAGGGGCGGTCGCCGGGCATGCCGTGGCAGACCACGTGATTGATCGAGGTGCAGGTCGAATAGCGGTAGCCGCGATACATCAGCGTCGCCGGATAGGCGCCATGGCTGAAGGCGAAGTTGCGGACGAATTCGTCGATCTCGGAGGTCGGGACGCCCGCCTTGACGATATCGGTGAGGTCGTCGAGGCATTTTGCGACCAGCGCGCCCGCCTTGCGCATGCCGGCGAAGCCGCTTGCGCCATGCAGCTTGATCTGGCCGGTCTTTCGCAAGGAGGTGTCTGTCGCTTCGATATAGCTCATGGCCGGGTCATGCTTCGGGGAACGGAAATGGCTGATTTGAAGGCCTAATCTAATGATCCGGCCGGTCAGTGCAAGCCAAGGTTGGCCTCCGCGGCTTCAAAAGCATCTAGCCGGATACCTCCACCACGGATTCGACCGGCAGTGCACCGCCGCGGACCCGGATTTCGCGCACCGGATAGGGAACACGGATGCCTTCGCGCTTGAAGGCGTCCCACAGCGCCAGCATCACCTCGCTCTTGATGCTGTCCAGGCCGTCGGGG
>PNLC01000249.1 GCA_013822885.1 Bradyrhizobium sp. | reverse complement strand
GACGGTCGGCTACACCGCCGGCGGCGCGGCCCGAAATTACGGCCGTCCCAAACTGATCCAGTATCACATCCTGCTGGCTTGCGGCCCGATGTCGCTGGCGCTGGCGACGCATGCCGACTTCTACTACATGAGCCTTGCCGCGCTGCTGGCGCTGTTTTTCATGGGCCTCAAGGGCATCAACCTCAGCCTGCACGCCATCTTCGTCAAGGCGCTGACGTCGAGCTTCCGCGAAGCCGCGCTGGCCGGCCAGTTCGATACCGCGCTGAACAACATGCCGCACGGCCTGTGCATGTTCAGCTCCGACGGACGGCTCGCGGTGATGAACCACCGCTTCAGCGAAATGATGAACCTGTCCGACGATCTCGTTCAGCGCGGCGCCAGCGCGCCCGATATCATCGCGGCCTGCATCACCTCGGATTCGATCACGGCGGTCAGCGGCAAGATGATCCTGTCGGAGATCGTCAACACCCAGGCGGGCGACATGATTACGACCGATCCCGACGTAAAGCGGGGCCGGTCGCTGTCATGGACCTTCCAGCCGATGAGCGGGGGCGGGGCGGTCGTTCTGGTCGAGGACATCACCGAACGCCGCAACGCCGAAGCGCGCATCAGTCATCTGGCGCGTTACGACGAACTGACGGCGCTGCCGAACCGGGTCAACTTCCGCGACGAGATAGGACGGCTGCTCGCGATCCAGCAAGGCGCCGAGCATCTGTCCGCGCTGCTGTTCGTCGATCTCGACCAGTTCAAGCAGGTCAACGACACGCTCGGTCACCCCTGCGGCGACCAGTTGCTTTGCGCGGTAGCGGACCGCCTGCGCGAGATGCTGCGGCCCGAGGACTTCGTGGCGCGGTTCGGCGGCGACGAGTTCGTGGTGTTCCAGCAGAACATCCATTCCACCGACGACGCGGCGGGTCTCGCGCGGCGCATCGTCGATCGCCTCAGCGAGCGCTACAAGATCGACAATCATCTGGTCGAGATCGGCGCCAGCGTCGGCATCGCCATGACTTCGCGCGGCGTCAGCGCCGATACGCTGCTCAAGAACGCCGACATGGCGCTGTACCGCGCCAAGGCCGACGGCCGCGGCACGTTCTGCTTCTTCCGGGACGAAATGGCGCAGGTGGTCGAATCGCGCCGTATCCTCGAACTCGATCTGCGCAAGGCGCTGGCGAACGAGGAATTCGAGCTGTTCTACCAGCCGCTGGTCAACGTCAAATCGGGCCGCATATCCACCTGCGAAGCGCTGCTGCGCTGGAACCATCCGGTGCGCGGCACGGTATCCCCGGTCGACATCATTCCGGTCGCCGAGGATATGGGCCTGATTGTCGATCTCGGCCGCTGGATCTTGCGCAAGGCTTGCATGGAATGCATGAAGTGGCCTGAAGGCGTCAGCGTCGCCGTCAACTTCTCGCCACAGCAATTCCATCAGCGCGACGTGCTGAGCGAGGTTCGCTACGCGATCGAGGTCTCCGGCCTGGCCGCGAACCGGCTCGAAATCGAGATTACCGAATCCTCGCTGCTGCGGAACACGCAGCTGACGCACGATGTGCTGTCGCAACTGCGTTCGCTCGGCGTGCGGATATCGCTCGACGACTTCGGCACCGGCTATTCGAGCCTGAGCTATCTGCATAACTTCCCGCTGCAGAAGGTGAAGATCGACCGCTCCTTCCTGGAGGGGATCGACAGCGACCGTCCGCTGACGCTGCTGCGCGGCGTGGCGCGGCTGTCCGCCGATCTCGGAATGACGGTCGTGGTCGAAGGCGTCGAGACCAACGAGCAACTCGAACTGATCGGCGCCGAGGGGACGGTCAGCGAAGTGCAGGGCTATCTGTTCAGCCCGCCCATACCGGCGACGCGGATCCGGCAGCTCCTCAACGTGTCGCACGGCCGCCGGACGTCCGAAGAGCCGTTGAAGGCAATTCCGTCGCGCTCGATCGCCTGAAATCCTCGACGCTGAAGTTGGTGCAACTGTCGATTGCGCGATTGCTCGCATAAGTTAACCCTAATGCGCTTAACCCTTTGCAATCCCGTTAACAAGCTGTTAATCGTAATGCTGCTCGTAGAAGTTGCTTGTAAGCGTTAGGAGTTCAGCATGAGGTCCCTGGCCGGATCTACGGCCTTTGGACGGAGTTCGGACCTGTTA
Source organism: Bradyrhizobium sp. (assembly GCA_013822885.1). Lineage (GTDB taxonomy): Bacteria > Pseudomonadota > Alphaproteobacteria > Rhizobiales > Xanthobacteraceae > Bradyrhizobium. The sequence goes on along the minus strand of PNLC01000249.1, from coordinate 4,418 downwards.
GATCAAGTCGACTATCGTCTAGCGCAAACCCCCGAAGAAAAAGAAGAGATCTACAACCTTCGATACCGCGCCTACCTTCGCGAAGGCGCGGTGAAGGAATCCCCCGAGCAGCGCGTCACCGACCAGTATGACGACCTGCCGAATTCCTGGACATTTGGCGTCTACCTGTTCGGAGAGCTCTACAGCTCCGTTCGCATCAGCGTGCTGACGTCGGAGTGGCGGGAGTCCTGTTCGGCGGAGGCCTTCGGCGAAATCCTTTATCCCCGGCTCGATCGGGGTGAGGTCATCATCGATCCCGCGCGTTTCGTCGCCGATCCGGACAAGGTCAAGCGATTCCCGGAACTTCCGTACCTGACGCTGCGGCTGGCCTACATGGCGTGCGAATATTTCAACGCCGACCTCGGGCTGGCGATCGTGCGTGCTGAACACCAGGCGTTCTATCGCCGTGTGTTCCTGCACGAGACCATCGCCGAACCCCGCATGTTCCCGGGCCTGCTCAAGCCGGTCGGGCTGATGGCGGCGGATTTTCCGACGATGAAGGAAAAGGTATTCGAGCGCTACCCGATCATGCGGTCGACCGCGTTCGAGCGGCGCATGCTGTTCGGGCCTGCCAACGCGCGCCGCGCGCGTTCAGCCACAGCGGTTCCCGAGTATGGGCGGGCCGCGGGGCCGAATTCCTGAACCGGCGGACGGGCGAGTAGAATCAGCCGTCTGCAAGCGGCGGTTTCACCGCCCGGCGTGGCTCGTCATCATGCGCCGGGGACCGCTCTATTTTGTCCCAGCTTGGGCGAGACGGCCCCAAATCTGGTGATTGGGGCCGGCGCTCGCTTGCCTTCACCCTCGCGCCACATTTACAAACCATTAACTATCGCGGTCGCTTTTCACGGTTTGTCAGCATTTGATCGGGTCCGGCAAGGTTCCATCAAGGTTGACGGAACGTTCGCTTAACCATCGCCCTGTAGACCGGATGACAGTTGAAAAACGTGAGCGTGGAGGCTCTCGAATGAAATATCAGATGCGTATCCTCCAGGGATGGAAGCTGGCGGCCTTGGTCGCGGTAGCGCTGTCGATGGGCGCCTGCGCCAAGAACAATGTTGGCGCTGATGGCGCGATGGCGAGCGCGGCGACCCCGGGCAGCCAGCAGGACTTCGTGGTCAATGTCGGCGACCGCGTGTTCTTCGAGAGCGACCAGACCGAACTGAGCCCGCAGGCGATCGCCACGCTGGAGAAGCAGGCGCAGTGGCTGCAGACCTACAACCGCTACTCCTTCATCATCGAAGGCCATGCGGACGAGCGCGGCACCCGCGAATACAACATCGCGCTCGGTGCGCGGCGCGCCCAGTCGGTGCGCAGCTATCTCGCCTCGCGCGGCGTCGACCCTAACCGCATGCGCACGATCTCCTACGGCAAGGAGCGCCCGGTCGCCGTCTGTAACGACATCTCGTGCTGGTCTCAGAACCGCCGCGCCGTCACCGTGCTGAACGCAGGCGCCTGAGCTTTTCAGGCTTTCGCAAGCTTTCAAAACCGGCGCCTTCAGGCGCCGGTTTAACAGCACATTGCGCTTTCAGGCCAATCGGATGCGGGCTTATGTTGAGACAGCGCACCAGCAAGTTAATCTAGTATCTCTGGATAAAATCGCGGATCAGCGCCATCGCTCGTTCCATCGCATCCGGCACCACGCCATGCCCGCAATTCGCGAACCGCTCGAATTGCACCAGATGGGCCGGCAGCGCAGCCGCGATATCCGCCTGACTCTCGATCGGATGCATCGGATCGTCGTCGCCGCCCATCACAAGGGTCGGGCACTGGATGCGATGGAGGTCCGGGAGCATGTTGAAGCTGTGGCTCTGGCCACCCGGCTTGGCAAAGAAGTGCCGCGCCACCTCCGGCCTTCCGACCGCGCGGCTTCCGAGGTTCGGGTCGCGTGGTGTCCGCGTATAGACGGGGAAGGCGAGCTTTCGCCAGGCATCGGCCGCAGCCTGATCACTCGGACTAGAGGCGTCGAGAAACCTGCGGCGCGCGAGCGCGCCGACCTCGGACCCGCCGAAGCGTTCGAACAGCGCCACGCGCCGCTCAAGGTGGGTGTCTCCGGCCGCTTCGGTACTGATCAACACCAGCTTTGACGGGTGGTCCGGATGGCGCGTGGCGTAGGCCAGCGCCACCATGCCGCCGAAGGATGCGCCGAGCACGATCGGCGCGGTGATGCCGAGCGCATCGCAAAATGCGCGCACGTCGTCGCCCCACTGCGCCAAATGCCAGCTTTCCCTTGGCCCATCCTCGCTTCGGCCATTGCCGCGATGATCGAGGTAGATGATCTGCGCGATATCGGCCAGGGCGGAGTAGGCGGGCTTGTAGATCGAATGGTCGAAGCCGGGACCGCCATGAAGCAGGAGCAAGGTCGGCCTCTCGCGCATGGCGGGGCCTTCGGGCACAAGCTTCGCGCCCTCGACATCGAAGAACAGCCGGACGCCGTTCACGGACACGTGCATGTTCCAGTCTCCCTGATGAACGGTTCGTATGACCAAGGTGCTTGCTTGTTCCGAAGGCGAAACTAAACCATACCGCAGTCAAGCGGGCGGATTCGGAAGCGCCAGTCACAATTCCGGCGCACTCCATCGCTGAATGGGATCAGCTTTCGATGTCACGCGATTTTCGTCGTCAGGGCAAAATGTCATCCAGATTCCTTAACGCCACCGGTGCCGCGGCGATCGCCGTGATGCTGGCTTCGTCCGTGCAGATCGCCTCCGCGCAGCTCACATTTCCATGGGAGCGTTCGCAGCAAGGTGCCCCGCGGCAGCAGGAACAGTCCGATGACGGCGACGCGGAAATGCGGATCCAGCGGCTCGAACAGCAGCTCCGGCAACTGACCGGCCAGAACGAGGAACTGCAATACCGTAACCGCCAGCTCGAAGAGCGGCTGCGCCAACTCGGCGCGGCGCCGACCGGCGGCCAGCCACCGTCGGCACAGCCCGGCATGGCGGCAGCGCCGCCCCAGGGGCAGCCCAATCCATCCTCACAGGGGCAGCAGGCCTATCCGCAGCAAGCCTACCCGCAACAACAGGGCTATCCGCAAGCCCAGCCCGGCTATGGCCAGCAGCCCCAGGCAGCCTCACCCGCCCCGATCGCGCAGGACCCGGCTGCCCCGCAAGCGGGCGGCCGCCGCCGCGGCGATGCGTTCGATCCCAGCCAGAACCCCAACGCCCCCGGCGCGCCGCGCGCGCTCGGCGGCGGTCAGATGCCGATCGGGAACGAAGCCCCGGTCGGAGCGCCCGGCGGACGCGGGCCGGGCGAGCCGCTCAACCTCGGTGGCGCCAACCCGCGCGATCCCGGTGGCGCCTTGCCGCCACCGGGCGCAGCCGGAGGCCCGCCCCCGCGCGGTCCCGCCAGCGCGGCACTGACCACCTTGCCGCCTTCGGCCACGTCCAAGGACGAGTTCGACCTCGGCATCGGCTACATGCAGCGCAAGGACTATGCGCTGGCCGAAGAGACGATGAAGAACTTTGCCCAGAAATACCCGAGCGATCCCCTGATCGCGGATTCGCAATACTGGCTCGGCGAGAGCTACTTCCAGCGCCAGCAGTACCGCGATGCGGCGGAGGCCTTCCTCGGCGTGACCACCAAGTTCGACAAGTCGGGCAAGGCACCCGACGCCCTGCTGCGGCTCGGCCAATCGCTGGCGGCGCTGAAGGAAAAGGAAGCCGCCTGCGCCGCACTCGGCGAAGTGACGCGGAAATATCCGCGCGCCTCGGCCGGCGTCAAAGCCGCCGTCGACCGTGAGCAAAAGCGGGTGAAGTGCTAAACCGGTCTCAGGGAGGCCGCATCCGGCCTCCGTGCAAGTGCCGGTGCAGCCATGCCCAACGACGACCAGAGCGTGATTTCGGCCAGCGACGGCAAACAGCTGTTTGCAGACTGGAAGGCAGCGCCCGCGATCGTACTTGCGGTGTCAGGCGGCCCGGACTCGATGGCGCTGATGTGGCTGGCGGCGCGCTGGCGGCGCGCCTTGGCGCGCGGGCCGCGCCTGATCGCCGTTACCGTTGATCATGGCTTGCGCCCCGAGGCGGCGCGCGAGGCGCGCGACGTCAAGCGACTGGCGCGCACGCTCGATCTGCCCCACCGCACGCTGCGCTGGAACGGCGCCAAGCCGAAGACGGGATTGCCGGCCGCCGCCCGCGCAGAGCGCTATCGCCTGCTGGCGCAGGCCGCTCGGGCGGGCGGCGCGACGCATATCCTCACCGCGCATACCCGCGACGATCAGGCCGAGACGCTGCTGATGCGGATGCTGCGCGGCAGCGGCATTGCCGGTCTGGCGGCGATGGCGCGCGAGACCCAGCGGGACGGTGTGTGGCTGGCGCGGCCGTTGCTGGACATCCCGAAATCTCGGCTGGTTGCGACGCTGGGCAAGGCGAAGATCGCCTTCG
>PNLC01000248.1 GCA_013822885.1 Bradyrhizobium sp. | reverse complement strand
AAGGAGAATCGGACGTGTTGCCGAAGCCCGGCTTCGCCCTTTGGGCTACGCCGCGGCAGCCTTCGCTACGATAGGGCTTGCCGAGCCGAAGCTGGCGGAGCCAGCGAAGGCTGGAGGCCCGGCCTGGAGTTGAACCAGGATAAAGAGCATTGCACTGCTCCCGCGTCGACGCTTCCGCCACCGGGCCGCAGCGATCATCGCCGATTGCGGCAAATTGAACCATCCCTTACCCCGACTTAACCTTAATCCTTTTGCTCCGCGCCGTGCGTCAAGGCGTGCCGCGCGACGAACGTCGTGCGCCATGGGTTGTGCCCGATATTCGAACCCGCGCGCGAGGCCGAGAAGCCGGCAGCCGCGAGCTTCCGGATCATTTCGTCTTCGCTGTAGCGCTGCAGTCCGACGCGGCTGCGCAGCTGCCGGTAGTCCGAAAGGGCCGTACTGGCCAGGCCGTAGAGGGCGTCCTTGAGGAAGCCGTGGGCGCGCGCGAATTTCAATAGCGCTACTACGTCTCGCGCCATGCCGACATCCGGCCGCAGGATATCACCTAGCACGAAGCGTCCGCCGGGCTTGAGCAGGCGGCGGACGACGGCGAAGGCGGAGTCGAGTTCTTCCGGCGTCATGTACTGGGCGACCGAATTCATCACTACGAGATCAATCGAGCTTTCCGCCATTCGCGTCAGGTCTTCGAGCGCGCGAACGCGGATCTTGGTGTTCGGCGCAAACCGCGCGATCAATCGGCCGCGAACGCCGGGGGCAGGTTCGGCAAGATAGAGCCCGGCGCAGGCGTCGGCCACCCTGGCGGCGAACAGTGCCTCGCCGCAGGCATAGTCCAGCACCACCTGGTCCGGTGAGGAGATATAGCCGATGATGTCGCGGGCGATGATCTGGAAATGCAGGTCGCGATGCAGCCTGCTCGCATAAATCGTATGCGTGGAATCGTAGTAATCGATCCATTCGTCCATAGCGTACACAGCGTCCGGCAGGCGGTTCCAGCCAGGGAACCCGGGGGGAATTGATGCGTTAGGTGGTTCGGCGGCCAAAGTCCACTGCCGCCCGTGTCCGGTCCTAACAGGAAGGTTCAACGTGAGCAAAAACAACAAATCCGCCAAGGTATCTCCCGAGCTCGATACACCGACGGACCTGCCGCAGGCCGCCGTCGACAAGATTTCGGCGTCGCTGAACGTGCTACTGGCCGACGCCTTCGCGCTCTACATGAAGACCAAGAATTTCCACTGGCACGTCTCGGGCCGGCATTTCCGCGACTACCATCTGATGCTGGACGAGCAGTCGGAGGCGATCTTCGCCACCACCGACCAGCTCGCCGAACGGGTGCGCAAGCTCGGCGGCACCACGCTGCGCTCGATCGGGCAGATCGCGAAGCTGCAGACCATCCGGGACAACAACGAGGACTACGTGCCGCCGCGCGAAATGCTGCGCGAGCTGATGGAAGACAACAAGCACATGGCGGCGGCGATGCGCAAAGCCCACAAGCTTTGCGACGAACACGAGGATTCCGGCACCGCCAGCCTGCTCGAAGTCTTCATTGACGAGACCGAGCGCCGCACCTGGTTCCTGTTCGAGGCCAGCCGTCAGGAAGGCGCCAACGCAGCGTAAAGCGCGGGGCGGCACAAGCTTCGTAAGCCCGCCGGCGGCGGGCGTCTTGGCGCGACCCGTTGGCCTCGCGGTCAGCGTTCTGCCGCGCCCACCATCTCTCTTGGCAGAAATTGCCGTCGCCTCCTGATGGGCTTTGCGATAGGCTGGCGGTGCAGCTTCGAGCCGAAGCGGTCGCCGGAGCGTCGCTTGTCCGAGGGAGGCGGAAGATGCCTATCTCTTTTTCGATGATCGTGATGAGCTCGCAACTGGTCGTCGCGGTGGCCGACGGCATGCCGAACTTCGACATTACGCGAAGCTGCAAGCTCGACGTCGCCGCCACGACCGGCCTCTCCGTCGATCAGTCGGTGAAAAGCTGCGTGAACGATGAACAGCAGGCGAAACGGCAGCTCGCAGGTCAGTGGTCGAAATTCCCCGCGCCAAGCCGGGCAAGCTGCACGTCCCAGGAAAGCATCGGCGGCACGCCGAGTTACGTCAGCCTGCTGACATGCCTGCAGATGGGGCAGTGGGTTCGCTAGCGGTGTTGGCCTGAGCGAGGCCGGCGCCGAAGCGCCGGCGTGCCGTTATTTCATTGGGCCGAGATCCCGACCGTTGTCTGCGTCCTGACGACCGGCGGCGGATTCCATTTGCCGGTCAGTGCCTCCAACTTCGGCGCGTACAGCCGCATCGTCAGGTTGAACGGTCCTTTCGGCGCGGGAAGCCAGTTGGCCTCGAGGTCCTTGCCGGGGCTGGCGTTCTGAAAATAGAGATCGAGCGAACCGTCGGCGTTGTATTTGAACGGCATCCAGCTGGAAACCGCAAAGCGGTTCAGCGTGTTGCCGACCTGGAATCCGTCCTGGTCGTAAAGGGTAATCGACCAGAACGCGTTGACCGGAGGCGTGGCGCCCTTCTCGAACGTGATGGTATATTTGCTGGCGCCGTCGAGCGGTTTGCCGGATTCATCGGCGAGATTGAGCGGATAGATGGCGTCCTCAACCACATTCGCGCCCAGACCTTGCTGCGCGACAATGGCCCGCTTCAGGTAATAGTTGCCGTATACGCCCATCGTGTCGGTGTTCATTCCCCAGCCGTTGGCAACCCGCGCCAACGTCGGCAGCTTCCAGCCATCAGCTTCTGCCCATCCTGAGGAGCAGTCTCCAGCGCCCGCTGCAGGACAGGATCGAGCTTGCCGATGTCGAAGCTCTTGCCCGGCTCGATGCCGATCTTCCTCATCCGAGCGATGATCGGCTGATCGGTGGCATGCGGCGGGTGCAGCTTGAGCAACTCCGCGGCATAGGCGAAATAGACGCCCGCCGTCATGGTATCGACCTGGGTCTTCGGCGGCGTCTTCATGTCGACGCTCGGATCGATCTTGACCTCGACCGGCTTCGGCGTCTTGCCAAATTCCGACAGCAAGGAGAGCTTGTAGCCGGCCTGGATCTTGTGAACCGCAGCGTAGTCCGCCGGTCCGTCCGTCTTGGTGCGACCGATGACCCAGACATAAGGCGTCGGCGCTTCGATCCGCTGCGCGTCCTTGGGAAGCTTGAACTCCTCGGCAAATTTTTCGCGCAGATCAGGCCTCCTGCCTGGCGGCGTGATCAGAAAGGTCCCCGCCTTGGTGCCCGTCGTTCGCCAGCCCGGCGAGGCAAACACGTCGGTCCACATGTCGAGCATCGGCAGCAGATAGTAGCGTCCATCGGTATCCGGAACCGAGATGACGACGGGCTCTTTGGTCATGTCCAGCCACGAGGCCGAATACAGCGTATCGAAGTTCGAGCGCACGACACCCTTGAAGTCTGCCGGCGGATATTCGGGCACGTTGACGAACGTGTTCATCGGGCCTTTAAAAGGCTCCTTGCCCTGCTCGACATTGGTAAATTGCTTGCGGGACAAATCCATCGACATGATGGGATAGAAATAAACGTAGGCGTCCACTGCGATGGCATGCGCCTCTTCCTGGGTAATTCCAGCTGCGGTGCCCTGGGCCAGCGCCGCGGGTGCCGCCGCCGCTCCAACGCAGAGAGACAATGCCAGTGGCAGGATTCCTCGAAACATGCCGAACCTCCTCGTCTGGTTGTTGATTTGAGACCTCGCTGAATTCTCCTAGCCGCCGCAATCTTCTGTCGTCGATTGCGGGCATCCCTGATGCAAATCAGTGTATCTTGGACCGGTCGCTCGCGGTGGCGAGATCGCCGGAAAGACATCACAGCTGACAAGATGCGCGGAAAAGCTGCGCGCGTAAACAGCCTGGTTGCGCGATTCCGATAGTCAATTTAAGCGAGCGTGCGCAGGACGGTCGTATGTTGGGAGCCGTCCGACGGTATTATCGGATGCCGGTGGCCGCCGTCTGGCACTGGCCGTTCAAGGTGGAATCCAGCGATGCAGAAGATCATCGAATTCCGCGACGCGGCGTCTCAAGCAGCGAGATCGCAGGCGACGCAGCCGCCCTCCGTCGCATCGATATCGGCGGTGGTCGACTCCCTGTCCCGCACGCTCGAATGCATCAAGGCAGTTTGCGCGACGGCTAACGGGCCGATCCGTGACAGGCTGGAAATCGAGCGGACCGATCTCGTGATCGGGCTGTTTGTCGCCCAGGTCGCGGAAATGCGCGTTTCCTCAAGCGAGCCCGCGCCGGACGCTTCGGTCAGTTCGGGTTTGCAGGTCGCCAACGGCCGCTGACGGTCGGTTGGGTTCGCCTAACCCCTGGGGCGCTTCCACAGTTCCACCAACGGGCCATCTTTGCCCCGCACCGGATCGGTGTCCGGCAATTTCACTTGTGGAATCGTCTTCAGCGCCTTCGCATGGTTCTCCGGCGTCGGACGCGTGATCTGCATTTGCGGGCCTGGCGGATATGCGCCGACCACGCAGAAATCTTCGCTCGCCGAGATCAACTGATGGCCGGTGCCGGCAGGCAGTATCGCGACGTCGCCGGCGGAGATTTGGAGCGCCTTGCCGTGATCGCCGCCGAACTGCACGCGCGCGTGCCCGCGGGCGACGCCGAGCGCCTCATGTACGGTGGCGTGGTAGTGCAGATAGTCGTAGACGCCGTTGCGCCACATCGCGCCCCAGCCGTTGGCGCCGAACAGGCCCTCGATGGTTTTCTCGGGATGATCGTTGGCGACATCCACGGCGTTCTTGTAGACCAGCAACGGAATCGGGTTGTTGGGAACGAGGCCGTCGTCCTTGAAGACGAAGGTGAGCGGCTCGATTTCGGTTTTGACGACGGACATGGTTGTCTCCGAATCCGCGGCCCGTTACCCCATCTACGATCCTACACCATCAAACCGTTGTCCGCCGCTCACGTTCCCTTTGGAATCTCGAAAACCAGGCAGGTCGTTGTGGCGTGTGCGAGCAGGCGGCCGTTGGCGTCGGTGATGCGCGCCTCGGCGGTGGCGGCGCGGCGGCCGACGCTGAGCGTCTTGCCCTCGCTCCGCACCGGGCCGGTATCCTCCGTCATGCCCTTGATGAACGAGATCTTGAATTCGAGCGTGGTGTAGCCGGTGCCGGCGGGAAGCGCGGTATGAACGGCAAGCCCCATCGCGGAATCCAGCAGGATCGCGGCGTAACCGCCATGCACCGAGCCGATCGGGTTGTAGTGCCGAAATCCCGGCACGCTGTGGAACACCACGTGGCCAAGCTCGGCGGTGGAATCGAATGGTTCGACGTTCTGCATGATCGGCGGCGCCGGCAGTTTGCCATCGAAGATGGCGCGGACGAAGTCGAGGCCCGGCATCGACGCCATCACATGCGCGGGCGTCACGCCGTATTCGACCTTGGGTGAGGTGGGTTCGTCGGGCATGGGCTGGTTCCTTCTTATGACGATTGTCATACTAAGAGGCGCCGCTGCGCGCAACCACCGTGTTCCGGACGCGGTGCACCGCTTCGCGCTGCGCAGCATCCGGGGCGCGAAAGGCAGTTACGCCCGCTTGTTCGCCCGCATCAGGTCTGCGAACCGCTTGAACAGATAGTGCGAGTCGCGGGGGCCCGGCGAGGCTTCCGGGTGGTACTGCACCGAGAACACCGGCTTGCCCTCGAGCTGGATGCCGCAATTGGAGCCGTCGAACAGCGAGATGTGGGTCTGCGTCGCGCCCTCTGGCAGCGTCGCCTGGTCCACGGCAAAGCCGTGGTTCATCGACGTGATCTCCACCTTGCCGGTGGTCTCGTCCTTGACCGGATGATTGGCGCCGTGGTGGCCCTGATGCATCTTCATGGTTTTGGCGCCGACGGCCAGCCCCAGCATCTGGTGGCCGAGACAGATACCGAAGGTCGGCGTCCCCGACGAGATCACCTGCTGGATCACGGGCACGGCATATTTGCCGGTCGCGGCGGGGTCGCCCGGGCCGTTACTGAGGAACACGCCGTCAGGTTTCATCGCCAGGATATCTTCGGCCGAGGTTGTCGCCGGCACCACCGTGACCTTGCAGCCTTCGCCGGCAAGCAGGCGCAGGATATTGCGCTTGATGCCGTAGTCGATCGCGACCACGTTGAATTCAGGCTCGGTCAGGCGGCCAAACCCCTTTTCCCAGGCCCATGGCGTCTCGTCCCAGGTGAAGCGCTGGCCGGAGGTGACCATCGGCACCAGGTCCATGCCTTCGAGGCCGGGCCATTCGCGCGCCTCTTCCTTCATCCCGTGCAGGTCGAATTCGCCGCTCTTCGAATGCGCGATCACCGCGTTGGGCATGCCCTTGCTGCGGATCAGCGCGGTCAGCGCGCGGGTGTCGATGCCGGAGAGGCCGATGATGCCGCGCGCCTTTAGCCACTGGTCGAGATGTTTGGTGGCGCGGTAGTTCGAGGGATCTGATATCGCGGAGCGCAGGATCACGCCGCGTGCGCCCGGCGTCGCCGCCATGTTCACCGTCTCGATGTCTTCGTCGTTGGTGCCGACGTTGCCGATATGCGGGAAGGTGAAGGTGATCAGCTGCCCGGCGTAGGAGGGATCGGTGAGGATCTCCTCGTAGCCGGTCATCGCGGTGTTGAAGCAGACC
>PNLC01000247.1 GCA_013822885.1 Bradyrhizobium sp. | reverse complement strand
GGTTTGCTCTGCGGCTGTTGCCCGAAGCGGTGGCGGCGACGGAGAATTCCGGGCTGATGACGTTCGTCAGCCGCCGCATCACCGCGCAATTGATGGCGATCGATCTTGCGCCGCTCGCCGCCGGAACGCTGCGCGCCTTCGTCAAGGAGGGCCGCCATCAAGGATTGCTCGACGATATCTTGCGCGCGGTGCACCAGACGCTGACGCAGGCCGAAACCATGGCCATGATCCGCGAGAAGATCCGCGCCGAATTGCCGACGCTGCTCAAGCTCTATCGCGCCGACAAGTTTCTGGTGACCAAGATCGTGGCCTCCGCGAGCGCGTTCTTTGAGGAAGTCCGCAACGATCCCGAGCATCCGTTCCGCGGCGAGTTCGATCGCATGGTTCTGGGCTTCGTCGACCGGCTCGGCACCGATCCGGCCTATGCCGAACGCATCCAGGGCCTGAAGCGCGACCTGCTGGCGCGTCCCGAACTGACCAGCCTGGCGCGCCACGTCTGGGAGAATGTGCGCTCGTTCTTCGAACGCAGTGCCTCGGGCGAGACGCAGGTGCTGGAGCAGTATCTGGTACGCATGTTCGTGACGGCAGGTGACGCCCTGGCCGGCGACGCCGAGTTGCGCGCCGAAATCAACCAGGGCCTCGTGGCCGTGTTGCGAACGGTGATCGCCGAGCAGAAGAGCGGCGTTTCGACTTTCATCTCCGACCAGGTCAAATCGTGGGACATGGGGCAGCTGATCTCGCTGATCGAAATCAACATCGGCCGTGACCTGCAATACATCCGCTTCAACGGCTCGCTGATTGGCGGCCTTGCGGGGCTGGCGCTCTACACCCTCGAATACCTGCTGCGGCTGCTGTGACCGATTAATCACGTCAACGCATTTAGTTGCCCCAAGTGTGACGCGGGCAGCTTGCAAGACCAAATCCCGTTCCCTAGCTTTTTATGGAACAATGTTGCGTTGCGGAACGATTCTGCTGCGTTTGCGTCTACTCCATTGAACCAGTGGCTTGGCTGCCGAGACGTAAGGGGCCGGCCCGAGAGGAGACATGATGTCCGTTGCTACACAGACGCTTTCGCCGCCGTCCAGAACGCTGATGTTCATGGAGGGGCGCGCCCTTTCCGAACTGGGTGCGTTTCTCGGCGCCTTGCCGCTGCTGAGCCTCGCCCCGCGTGGCGACGGCCATCCGGTGCTGGTGTTGCCCGGGCTCGTTGCGTCCGACGTCTCGACGCGGCCGCTGCGCGCATTTCTAAAAGGCCGCGGCTATGCCGTCAGCGGCTGGCGTCAGGGCCGCAACCTCGGCCTGCGCGATGGCGTGCAGGATGCGATGGTCGATCTGTTGCAGGAGATGAACGACACCCACGGCGCTAAGGTCTCGCTCGTCGGCTGGAGCCTTGGCGGCCTCTATGCACGCCAGCTAGCCAAGATGATGCCGGATCGCGTGCGCGGCGTGATCACGCTCGGCAGTCCGTTCGCGTCGGGCCCGAAGGCGACCAACGCCTGGCGTGTTTACGAATTGGCCAGCGGCCGCAGCGCCGAGGAGGAAGATCATCGTTTCGGTGGCACGCTGGCGGGAACGCCGCCGGTGCCGACCACGGCGATCTTCAGCCGCACCGACGGCATCTGTGCCTGGCAGGGCTGCGTGGAGCAGGCTTCGGCGACATCCGAGAGCATCGAAGTCGAGAGCAGCCATTGCGGCATGGGCCATCACCCCGCGGCCGTCTATGCGGTTGCCGATCGCCTCGCGCAGGCGGAGGGCGAGTGGTCGCCGTTCGATCGAAGCGGCTGGCGCGCGCTGGTTTATCCGAACCCCCATCGCTGAACGCGCGAGCCGCGGGCTCGTTCTTTGCCTCGCCCCGCGTGCGGCAGGGCAATCGCATATGAGGCCGAGGTGCAGCGACATCGGCACTGCGCTCCCTCTCCCGCTTGCGGGGGAGGGTTGGGGTGGGGGTGCTTCCGCATCGGGATTCTCTATGTGGAGAGAGCCCCCCACCCGCCGCGCCCTTCGAGCGCGTCGGCCTGAGAGCGAGCTTCGCTCGTCTCGACCCCGCAAGCGGGAGAGGCGAAGCGAGCCAGCCGAGAAGCGGGCCGCATTGTCGCATCTCGGCAAAACGCGGTATGCCTGACGCATGCCGCCGCCGCTTGCCCGCATCATCCAGCAATTGAAGCGCGAACCTTCGCGCACAGGCTCGATCGTCATCACCATGTTTGGCGATGCCATCGTGCCGCGCGGCGGCTCGGTCTGGCTCGGCACGCTGCTGGAGTTCTTCACGGAACTCGACGTCGATGCCAGCGTGGTGCGGACCGCGATGTCGCGGCTGACTGCGGACGGCTGGTTCGAGCGCACTAGAATCGGTCGCAACAGCTTCTATCGTCTGGTGCAGAGCGGCCGGCAAACTTTTGATATCGCAACGAAACACATCTATGGACCGCCCGCGTCCGACTGGACCGGGCGGTTCGAGCTGCTGCTGATCGGCAATGGCGGGGATCGCGACGCATCGCGCGAAGCGCTGAAGAACGCGGGCTTCGGCAGTCCGCTGCCGGGTGTGTGGGTCGCGCCATCGGGCGTACCGGTGCCGGAGGAAGCCGCAGGCGCCATTCGCCTCGAAGTCTCGGCCGAAGACGACAGCGGGCGGCGGCTGCTGCGCGAAAGCTGGCCGCTCGATCGCACCGCCGACGCCTATCAGAAGTTCATGAAAACCTTCGAACCGTTGCGCGGCTGGCTAAGCCGCGGCGAGCAACTGGCGGACACCGATGCCTTCACCGCGCGGATTCTCCTGATCCACCATTACCGCCGCGTCGTGCTGCGCGATCCGCTGCTGCCGACGGCGCTGTTGCCGGCGGACTGGCCGGGCAGGGCTGCCCGAACGCTCTGCGGCGAAATCTATCGGGCGCTGCTTCCCGCGTCCGAGCAATGGCTTGACCGTCACGCCACCAACGAAAACGGGCCGCTGCCGAAACCTCGCATGGAACTTTCGAAGCGATTCAGCGAACCGTAAACATGTTACAGAAATATATTGCATATTAAAAATTTTGTTATACATTGCCTCCCAACAAGATACCGGGAGGAGGCCAGCCATGTACACGCAGGCGCTCAATTCGTCCGACGGCGACGAACGTCACGTTGAGGACGCCGAACGGGCCGCGCAGTTTCAGGCGCGCATCGACGCCGACGAGCGCATCGAGCCCAACGACTGGATGCCGGCGGCCTACCGCAAGACGCTGACACGGCAGATCTCGCAGCACGCCCATTCCGAAATCGTCGGCATGCTTCCCGAAGGCAACTGGATCACGCGCGCGCCGTCGCTGCGCCGCAAGGCGGCGCTGCTGGCCAAGGTGCAGGACGAATGCGGCCACGGCCTCTATCTCTACGCCGCCGCCGAGACGCTCGGAACCTCGCGGGAAGAGCTGGTGGACCTGATGCTGGCGGGGAAGGCGAAGTATTCCTCAATCTTCAACTATCCGACGCTGACCTGGGCCGACATCGGCACCATCGGCTGGCTGGTCGATGGCGCCGCGATCATGAACCAGATCCCGCTGTGCCGCTGCTCCTACGGTCCCTACGCGCGCGCGATGATACGTGTGTGCAAGGAAGAGTCGTTCCATCAGCGCCAGGGTTTTGAAATCATGGTGACGCTGTGCCGCGGCACCGAGGAGCAGAAGGCGATGGCGCAGGACGCGCTGAACCGCTGGTGGTGGCCGGTGCTGATGATGTTCGGGCCGCCCGACCAGGCCAGCCAGCACTCGGACACTTCGACGAAGTGGAAGATCAAGCGGTTCTCCAATGACGAGCTGCGTCAGAAATTCGTCGATGCCACCGTGCCGCAGGCGCAATTCCTTGGGCTTTCGATTCCCGATCCCGGCATGAAGCAGAACGAGGCGGGGAACTGGGAATACAGCGCGATCGACTGGGACGAGTTCAAGCAGGTGCTGGCCGGCAACGGCCCCTGCAACCGCGACCGCCTGGCGGCGCGGCGCAAGGCGCACGACGACGGCGCCTGGGTGCGCGATGCGGCGCTGGCCTATGCCGAAAAGCGCCGGCAGCGGGCCACCCTGCAAGCTGCCGAATAGGGAGACCCGCGATGGCAACGCCGAACATTCCGCTCTGGGAAGTTTTCATCCGCAGCCGCAACGGGCTGGCGCACAAGCACGTCGGCTCGCTGCATGCCACCGACGCCACGCTGGCACTGCAGGCCGCGCGCGACATCTACACCCGCCGCGGCGAGGGCATTTCGATCTGGGTGGTGCCGTCGAACGCGATCACCGCTTCAGATCCGTCCGAGAAGGGCATGATGTTCGAACCGGCGGAGTCTAAGATCTACCGGCACCCGACGTTCTACGACGTGCCGGATGAAGTGGGGCATATGTAGGTTTCTCCGTCATTGCGAGCCAACGGGTCGCGCAAATGCGCGCCCGATGACAGGCTCCGCGAAGCAATCCATCGCGCCGCAAAGCAAGTCTGGACTGCTTCGTCGCTCCGCTCCTCGCAATGACGACTGAACAAGCAGGTAACCGATATGACCGCAGCCAACATCACCGTCTCTGAAACGCCGCTGGTGCTCTACACCCTGCGCCGTGCCGATGACGCCCTGATCCTCGGCCACCGGCTGTCCGAATGGTGCGGCCACGCGCCGATGCTGGAAGAGGACATGGCGCTGGCCAATATGGGCCTCGATCTGCTCGGGCAGGCGCGCGAGCTTTATTCCTACGCCGCAAGAGTCGAGGGCAGGGGTAACGACGAGGACAAGTTCGCCTATCTCCGGGACGTCAGGCAGTACCGCAACCTGCTGCTGCTGGAACAGCCGAACGGCGATTTCGCGCGCACCATGGTGCGGCAGTTCTTCTACGCGACCTTTGCCGACCTCTTTTGGCGGGCGATGATGCACTCCAGCGATCCGACGCTGGCGGCCATCGCGGCAAAATCAGAAAAGGAAAGCGCCTATCACGTCCGCCATTCCTCGGAATGGATCGTGCGTCTCGGTGACGGCACCGAGGAAAGCCACCGCCGCGCGCAGGAAGCCATCGACGAACTCTGGGCCTTCACCGGCGAGATGTTCGAGACCTGTGACAGCGAGCGCGGCCTGATCGACGCCGGCATTGCGATCGATCCAGCGACGCTGCGCGCGCCATGGCTCAAGACGGTGTCCGACGTGGTGCGAGAGGCGACGTTGGCCTTGCCCAGCAACGACTGGATGCAGCAGGGCGGCCGCAGCGGCCGGCACAGCGAGCATCTTGGCCATCTCCTCAGCGAATTGCAGTCGATGCCGCGCACATTTCCGGGGGCGACATGGTAGCTGCAGCGCTCGACGATGCCGATCTGCGCCGGCGCGCCTGGGACGCGGCTGCGCAGGTGGTCGATCCCGAGATACCCGTGCTGACCATTGCCGACCTCGGCGTGCTGCGCGATGTCCGGATCCATGACGGCCACGTCGAGGTCGCAATCACGCCGACCTATTCAGGCTGTCCTGCCATGAACATGATCGCGCTGGAAATCGAGCTGGCGCTGGAGCGCGCCGGCATCGCCCGGCCGACCATTCGCACCGTGCTGTCGCCGGCCTGGACCACCGACTGGATGAGCGAGGAAGGCCGCAACAAGCTCAGGGAATACGGCATCGCGCCGCCGCAGGCCGCAAGTTCGCGCCGGGCGCTGTTCGGCGAACAGCAGGTGACCTGTCCGCAGTGCGGCTCGCAGAATACCGAACTGCTGTCGGAATTCGGCTCGACCTCCTGCAAGGCGCTGTGGCGCTGCAGGTGCTGCCGCGAACCCTTTGATTATTTCAAGTGTCATTGAGGCCCTTATCCATGACCGTCATTGCGAGCGAAGCGAAGCAATCCAGAAGCCACGCAAAGAAAGACTGGATTGCTTCGTCGCTTTGCTCCTCGCAATGACGCTGAGAGATCCCCGAAATGTCCCACGCTCCACGCTTCCATCGCCTTGCCGTCAGCGATCTGCGCCGCGAAGCGGCTGATGCGGTGTCGATGACGTTTACAATCCCGAAGGAGCTGGAAGGCGACTACGGTTTCACGCCGGGGCAGTACCTCACCTTGCGCACCACCATGGACGGCGAGGAAGTGCGCCGTTCCTATTCGATCTGCTCAGGCCCCGACGACGGCGAGTTGCGCATCGCCGTCAAAAAGGTCGATGGCGGCGCGTTCTCGAACTGGGCCGCGGATGAACTGAAAACCGGCGACGAACTCGACGTGATGACGCCGACCGGCCGGTTCGGCATCGCACATGCGCCCGATCAGGCGCGGGTCTATGTCGGCTTTGCCGCGGGCAGTGGCATCACGCCGATCCTGTCCATCGTCAAGGGCGTGCTGGCGCGCGAGCCGAACAGCCGCTTCTTTCTGTTTTACGGCAACCGCTCGACCACGAGCATGCTGTTCCTTGAGGAGCTGGAGGAGCTGAAGGACCGCTTCATGCAGCGGTTTTCGCTGTTCCATGTGATCTCGGGCGAAGAGCAGGACATTCCGATCCTGCACGGCCGGCTCGACGGCGAGAAGGTGCGGGTGTTGTTGCGCTCGCTGGTGCCGGCCGCGACCGTCGACCATGTCTTCATTTGCGGTCCCACCGGCATGAGCGAGGATA
>PNLC01000246.1 GCA_013822885.1 Bradyrhizobium sp. | reverse complement strand
TAGAAGCCGGTATCCGCCGTGGAAACGAGCTTGACCTTGATGGTGACCGCTTTGGCCATGTTCAGAACCTCAAATAGGGGATATCAGGCGCCGGCCAAATCGGCCTGCATTTGCCGGGCAACCTAGCTTCGATCCGCCCAAAGTCAAGGTTTTCAGGGCTGAATGCGGTCCAATTCGCGGTGATTAACCCTCGAAGAACCGGTTTTTCGGCCTCGGAAGCCCCAAATTCTCCCGCAGTGTCTTCCCCTCGTACTCTTTGCGGAAAATCCCGCGCCTCTGCAGTTCCGGCACGACCTTGTCGACGAAATCGTCCAGTCCTGCGGGGAGGAACGGGAACATGATGTTGAAGCCGTCGCTGCCGCGGCTCATCAGCCATTCCTCCATCTGGTCGGCGATGGTCGTGGGCGTGCCGACGAACGACAGCCCGCCGTAACCGCCGACGCGCTGGGCGAGCTGGCGCACCGTGAGCTTGTCGCGCGCGGCGGCATCGACCAGGCGCTGGCGTCCGCTCTTGCTGGCGTTGGTTTCGGGGATCGGCGGCAACTGCCCGTCGGGATCGAAGCCGGAGGCGTCGGTGCCGAGCTGTACCGAGAGCGAGGCGATCGCGCTGTCGTAATGCACCATGCTGTCGAGTGTTGCGCGCTTCTCCTTGGCTTCCTCGACGCTGTCGCCAACCACCACGAACGCGCCGGGCAGGATCTTCAGGTGTTCGGGGTCGCGGCCGACCTTCTCCATGCGGCCTTTGATGTCGGCATAGAGCTTTTGTCCGTCGGCGAGGGGACCGCCGCCGGTGAACACGGCTTCTGCCGTTTCCGCGGCGAGTTGCCTGCCATCCTCGGACGCACCGGCCTGTACGATCAGCGGCCAGCCCTGGACAGGACGGGCGATGTTGAGCGGCCCGCGCACGGAAAGATATTTGCCCTTGTGATTGAGCACGTGCATCTTCGCCGGATCGAAATAGAGCCCTTGCTCGACGTCGCGTACGAAGGCGTCGTCGGCGAACGAATCCCACAAACCCGTGACCACGTCGTAGAACTCGCGCGCCCGCTTGTAGCGCTCGGCGTGCTCCATATGGTCGTCGAGCCCGAAATTCAGCGCGGCGTCCGGGTTTGACGTGGTGACGATATTCCAGCCTGCGCGTCCGCCCGAGATGTGATCGAGCGAGGCGAAGCGGCGGGCGACATGATAGGGCTCGTCGAACGTCGTCGATCCCGTCGCGATCAGGCCGATATGTTCGGTGGCGCCGGCCAGCGCCGACAGCAGCGTGAACGGCTCGAACGACGTCACGGTGTGGCTGCGCTTGAGCGCATTGACCGGCATGTTCAGCACGGCCAGGTGATCGGCCATGAAGAAGGCGTCGAACTTGCCGGCCTCCAGCTTCTGGATCAGCTGCTTGATACGCGCGAAATTGAAGTTGGCATCGGGCCATGCGCCGGGATAGCGCCACGCGCCGGTGTGGATGGAGACCGGCCGCATGAACGCGCCGAGCTTGAGTTGCCGCTTTGCCATTGCCCCGTTCCGTAGCTGTTATTGTTGGGGAACAGATAGGGAGGCGATCACGGCAGCGCCATCGGGCGTGGTCGAGAAGAATTTTGCAAATTCAGGGACGTGCGGAGGATATTTGCCGTGACGTCAACGCAGTCATTGCGAGCGCAGCGAAGCAATCTACTTCTCCGCCCGGGGATAGATGGATTGCTTCGCTGCGCTCGCAATGACGGGGAGAGAGCGGAGGATCACGCCCCCAGCACGTCCTTCTGCATCTTGCCGCCGTAGAAATGAAAGAACGGCACCGGCGCGTCATGGCTAAGCGGGCCGGTGGCCAGACGTCGGTCGAGTTCGGCGAGCACGTTCTTGGTCATGGCATGCGCGTCGGCGAGTGGCTGGGAGCCAATCTCGACCCACACCAGTTCGACCAGTTCGGCATCCGCGTGGATCACGCCTTCGACGCGATGGGCGATAGAGGAAGCATCGGCAGTAAAAAAGCGCGTATCGAAACGGCGGACGCGGCCGGGCGGGGTGATCGCGCGCGCGATCAGGAACAGGCTGGACGGATCGGGCAGCAGGCCCGCTTCCGAGAACGGTTGCCAGGCGCCTTCGAGCTTCACTGGTTTGTCGACCTTGCGGCCGAGGCAGAGGCCGGTTTCCTCGCAGGCCTCACGGATGGCTGCGACCGCGAGCGCACGTGCCCGCGAAGGTACGATCTTCGGGCTGCCTTTGAGCAGATTGGTTTCGAGCTCGCTGGAAATTGGAGCCGCGACCGGAACGCGGTTGTCGGACTTGTCGACGCGTCCGCCGGGAAAGACATATTTGCCCGGCATAAACACGACGTTATCGTGGCGTTTGCCGACCAGCACCTTCGGCTTCTCGCCGGAGCGGTCGATCAGGATCAGCGTCGCCGCGTCCTTGGGCCGAAAATAAGGATGGTGATCGGCTTCTTTTTCTTCTTTTTCGGCGGTCGCAGATTCGGTCATTCCATCCCCATTTTTTGCTCTTGTCGTTTCCGGTTTAGCTAGACCGGGGGAATGTCGCTAGGGGCATTCTCGTCGAAGCCATGCATACGTAGTGCCCATTGCAAGCCGACCACCGAGCCCTTGACCGGCTGCAACAGCATCAGTGACATGAGGAACGTCGCCGGCAGGTAGATCGCCAGTTGCAGCCACACGGCCGGCGAGTAGTTGGTCTCGATCCACAGCGCCGCCGGTACCACGATGTGGCCGACGATAACGATCACCAGATAGGCCGGCAAATCGTCGGCGCGATGCGGGGTGAAATCGAGCCCGCAGACCGAGCAATTATCGGCGGTCTTCAGGAAGGCGCGAAACATCTTGCCTTCGCCGCAACGCGGGCAGCGGCAGCGAAAGCCGCGCTTCATCGCGGTCCAGAGGTCGCGCTTCTCGCCCTTGACGTCGTCCCGAGTCCAGACTGTCGTCGCGGTGCTCACGGTTTCCATGACTTGCCTCTCTTCGATTTGCCGGGCTTGGGTTTACCGGACTTGCCCTTGTGGGGCTTGCCAACCTTTTCGCGTGGGCTGCGGCCCGGACGCGATTTCGACGCCTTTGTCGATGCCTGCGCGCCCTCGCGCTTTCTGCTGCGCGGAATGACCTGACCTTCCGACAACAGCTCAAAGCGCAGCGCGCCGGCTACAGGTGCAGCTTCTACCAGACGTACGTCGACAACGTCACCCAGCCGATGCATGGCACCGCTGCGTGAGCCGACGAGCGCGTGGCGTGTCTCGTCGTAATTGTAGTACTCGGTGCCGAGCGTGCGGATCGGGATCAGCCCGTCGGCGCCGGTATCGGATAACTTCACGAATAGCCCGGCGCGGGTAACGCCGGAAATGCGGCCCTGAAACGTAGCGCCGATGCGGTCGGCAAGAAAATGTGCGATCAGCCGGTCCGCGGTCTCGCGTTCCGCCTTCATGGCGCGCCGCTCGGTCACGGAAATCTGTGCCGCGACTTCGCTTAGGCTTTCCAGCGTCTCGGTTTCCTGCAGAGCGCCTTCGCCGAGGCCGAGCGCGCGGATCAGCGCGCGATGCACGATCAGGTCCGCGTATCGCCTGATTGGCGAAGTGAAATGCGCGTAGCGGCGAAGGTTGAGGCCGAAATGGCCGTAATTCTCCGCCGAGTATTCCGCCTGCGCCTGCGAGCGCAGCACCACCTCGTTGACGAGCGGCTCGTAGTCCTCGCCACGAACCTGGCCGAGCACCCGATTGAAAAGAGCAGGGCGCAAGGCACCGGCTTTTGCGAACGGCAGATCGAGCGTTTTCAGGAATTCCTGGAGATTGTGAACCTTCTCCTGCGACGGCTCGTCGTGCACCCGGTAGATAAGCGGCAACGCCTTCTTTTCAAGCATTTCAGCCGCGGCGACGTTGGCGAGGATCATGAACTCCTCGATCAGCTTATGTGCATCGAGCCTCTCGGGGACGATCACGCGATCGACGGTGCCGTCGCTCTTGAGCAGGATTTTTCGTTCCGGCAAATCCAGATCCAGCGGATCGCGCTCGTCGCGCGCGAGCTTGACCTGCGCATAGGCCGCGTAGAGCGGCTTCAGGATCGGCTCAAGCAGTGGCCCGGTGGTGTCGTCGGGCCGGCCGTCGATGGCGGCCTGCGCCTGTGCGTAGTGCAGCTTGGCGGCGGAGCGCATCAGCACGCGATGAAAACTGTGCGAGCGCTTGCGGCCATCAGGGCCAATCACCATTCGCACCGCGAGTGCGCCGCGCGCCTCGCCCGGCACCAGCGAGCAGAGATCGTTGGAGATCCGCTCGGGCAGCATCGGCACCACGCGGTCGGGGAAATATACCGAGTTGCCGCGGGTCAGCGCATCACGGTCCAGCGCCGAGCCCGGCCGCACATAAAAGGCGACATCGGCGATGGCGACGTGGACGATGTAGCCGCCCTTGTTGTTCGGATCGGGATCAGGCGCCGCATGCACCGCATCGTCGTGATCCTTGGCGTCCGGCGGATCGATGGTGACCAGCGGCAGTTCGCGCCAGTCCTCGCGGCCCTTCAGTGTCGCGGGCTGCGCATCCTCGGCTTCGCGCACCGCGCTCGGCGAAAAGGCCTGCGGAATTTCATGGGCGTGGATCGCGATCAGGCTGACCGCCTTCTCGGTCGCGAGCGATCCCAGCCGCTCCTTCACCTTGCCGGAGGCAAGGCCATAGCCGCGCGTGCGCGCGAGATCGACGCTGACGAGGTCGCCGTCCTCGGCGCCGCCGGTATCCGACGGCGCGATGTTCAATTCGCGCCCGGCCTGCTTCTTGTCGACGGGCACAAGACGCCCGCCGCCGCCGGGGGCTTTGCGGAAGATGCCGAGCAGCCGCGTGCGCGCGTGATCGAGCACCTTGATGATGCGCCCGCGATAAAGCGCGCCATCGCCCTCATCCAGTCTCTCGATGCGCATCAGCGCGCGGTCGCCGACGCCGGCCGCCGTGCCCGGCTGCGGCCGGCGCGGCACGTGAATGCGGATTTTCGGCGCGGGGCCGCTTTCCTCGGTGTCCCATTCGGTGGGCGTGGCGAGCAATTCGCCGTCGGTGTCGCGGCCGGTGATATCGGCGACCACGGTGGGCGGCAGAGTGGCGGGCTCGTGGATTTTCCGCCCGCGTTTGGCGACAGTGCCGTCGTCGGCGAGTTCGCGCAGGATGCGCTTCAACTCGACGCGGTCGGCATTTTTCAGGCCGAACTCGCGGGCAATTTCCCGCGTGCCGATCTTGCCAGGATTCGCACGGATGAAAGCGACGATGGCGTCCCGGCTCGGAAAACCATTGTCGTGTTTTGTCTTCACTTATCCCCGGGCCTTGCCCGCGCTCTTCTTCGCAGGCGTCTTGGGTGCAGTGGGCTTCGCCGCCGATGTCTTGGCGGCGGAGGCGACCGGCGCGCGGGCCTTGCTGACGGCTTCCGACGTCGGCTTCGCAGCCGCTTTCTTCGCCGCCGCCTTCTTGGCAGGTTTTGGCGCGTCGGGATCGGCAGCCTTCGCGGCGGCTTTCTTCGGCGCGGCCTTCTTCGCTGCAGCCTTCTTGGCGCCGCGTTTCGGCTTGCCGCCGCCCTTGGCGGCGCGTTCGTCGATCAGCGCAATGGCCTCGGCGAGCGTTATCGTCTCGGGCGTCTTGTCGCTCGGGATCGTGGCGTTGACGCCGCCGGCCGTCACGTAAGCGCCGTAGCGGCCGTTCTTGACGGCGACACCGCCGAGGCTCGGATGCTCGCCCAGAGGCTTGCCCGGGTCAGCGCCGAAGCGGCGGCCGCTCGGGCCTTTTGCGATCTTTTCCGCGATCAGCGTCACCGCGCGGTTGAGGCCGATGTCGAACACCTCATCGCCGGCTTCCAGGCTGGCGTAGGTCTTTTCGTGACGCACGAACGGTCCGAAGCGGCCGATGCCGGCGGTGATCGGCTCGCCGGTCTCCGGATGTTTCCCGATTTCGCGCGGCAAAGACAGAAGCTTGAGAGCCAGTTCCAATTCCATGTCGCCGGGCGACATGTTTTTCGGAATGCCGGCGCGCCTGGGCTTTTCGCCTTCCGCGTAATCCTTCTGCTCGCCGAGCTGAATATAGGGGCCGAAGCGCCCGGCCTTCACCGTCACGTCGAGGTCGGTTTCCGGATCCTTGCCGAGCACGCGGTCGGCGCTGGCCTCGCTGTCGGCGGCCAGCGGGCGGGTGTAGCGGCATTCCGGGTAGTTCGAGCAGCCGACGAAGGCGCCGAACTTTCCGGCCTTCAAATTGAGTTTGCCGGTGCCGCAGGTCGGACACTGCCTGACATCGCCGCCATCGGCGCGGGCGGGGTAGATGTGCGGCCCGAGCATGTCGTCGAGCGCATCCAGCACCTCGGAGACGCGGAGATCCTTGATGTCGTTGACCGCGCCGATGAAGCCGGTCCAGAACTCCTTGAGCACCTGCTGCCAGGAAATCTCGTTGTTGGAGACGCGGTCGAGCTGTTCTTCCAGCGCCGCGGTGAAGTCATACTCCACATAGCGGGCGAAGAAATTCTCCAGGAACGCGACCACGACGCGGCCCTTGTCCTCGCCATGCAGCCGCTTCTTTTCGAGCTTGACGTAGCCGCGGTCCTTCAGCACCTGCAGGATCGAGGCGTAGGTCGAGGG